>JAKPJF010000025.1 GCA_029554345.1 Spirochaetota bacterium
CATTATCAGAGAGAATATGTTTTCCGGAAAATCATTGCGTGATCTTATTTGCCCGGTTAAGCATCGACCCTTATCAGACAAGGAATTGAATTGTGAAATTCAAGGATGTATATGGAGCTAAAACAATGGGACAGCAGTGAAGTATCATTTTATCATATCAGTGATTCCTGCTTTCTTTATACACCTGAATCCAAATGAATTATCATCATGAAGACTCGGTATGCCGCCGCAGTCACGGGCAGTTATTCTCTGCCTTCTGACATTATTGAACCAGCTTCCGCCTCTGACGACTTTCATCTGTTTACCATAACGCTTATCACGGCTTAATGATTTTTCATATTTATCATACCAGCTTGAAGTCCACTCTGCGGCATTACCGCTCATATTGACTGCACCGAATCCTGATACATTTTTATCTTCAAGAAAACGGACAGGAAAATAACCTTTTTTAATTCCGTTAAATTCTGTTTTATCTGACCAGAAATCTGCAGAGTTAGAATAATCCTTTATAAATCTGTCTCCCCATGGAAAAACGCTTTTACTCACTTCACGGATAAGACCGTCAGCCACCACATATTGAGTCGATTCAGAAACATGATTTGCCGCATACTCCCATTTCTCTTCCGTGGGCAGAGATTTTCCTGCCCATTTAGCATACTTTTCTGCTTCATAATAAGTCACCATTACCGGAAAATCAGCCTTATCGGCAGGATATTCACCATTCCACGATTTCGGATATTTTTCACCGACAGATTTTACAAAAAGATAATAATCAGAATTGCTGACTTCATATTTATCAATATAAAACTCTTCAAACACAACTATATGAGACGGAGTTTCATTCTTTTCACCGTCATCACTGCCTATCCGGATTCTGCCGGAATTTACAAAAACCATTTCTCTATTATCCGGGTATGTTATTATTCGCTTTTTATATTCAGGATCTTCCTTTGGATACTTATCGACGTAAGTCTTAATAACAACTTCTTTTTCTTCAACGAGAGCTATTCTGTTTCCGGCTCTGAAACTGTTTTCTTTTCCTTCAATAACCGAATAACGGCATATAATTCTGAAGTAAAACTTACCTGAAGAATTAATTTTAACCGTATCAACCACTGCTATTTCGCCGATTTCATTATCCCCTGCAAATATCTTGTATTTTTCATTTGTAAGATTTTCTTTTGAGAGCAGTTCAGCGACATTGTCACTACGTATTTTTTCGACTACAGCCGGAAATTTATAGGTTGTTTCTTTCGCGCGCGATGGCGAAAAAGAAACGAAAAGAATCATGATTGTATAAACTGCATTTTTGGCCAGATTAAACATGTGAGCTTTCCTCCGTAAACAGCGGCTGTATCAATTCCGATGATATTTCTTTTATCATCGGTATAAACCTCCCCCAATCTTACTTTAAAATATTGAGTAGGAGTATGAGCAAAAATAATCGTTTTTTTAAAACAATATTCTGAATTATAGAATTTTTCGCGGATCCACACCATATCGTAAGGTGATGTTGAAGAATAATTGTCTCCATAGAACGGATCAACTCCGGCATGAACCGCAAAAAACGAATCTGTTTCATAATAATAATTCCGGTTAAAAAGAATGTTCCTGTGTTCTTCGGGTATATGAAATGAACCCAGAGCTTTTTTATATGAATCTATTGTTCTACCGCCTCCATTAAGATGATACATTCCGGGATCTTCCTTTCCGGTAATATAATCAAAAAGCATCTTCTCATGGTTTCCTGTTAAAAAGTGGGTCCTGTGACATAGGCTTATACGATGAAGAATCTCAAGCACAGCATAGGAATCTTCGCCTCTATCAATATAATCTCCTAGAAAAATCAATTGATCTTCACTGTTTATACGTGAGCTTATTTTGTTGTATAATTTTGTGAGTTTGGAAGCGCAACCATGGATATCACCGATTATAAAATACATATTATCCTATAAATGAAGAAATCTGATCGATTTCAAAAGGATATTTTATTATCACTGCATTATCCGGAATAAAATAATCTGACCGGTCGCCTGATTTTGTTATTATGATAATTTTTTGGAATCTAACAGAAGCAAAAAATTTATCAGGAGATTCAAACGCTGTAACTAAGTAATTCGCGTCAACAATCAATGCTCTGTCGTGAGACATCAAACCAAGAGCAGATACAGTGTCGGGCTTTGCCGAAACCACATTATATCCGATATCACATAGATTATCATGCAGAAACATTTCAGCAACCTTGTCGCTGATGCATACGTAAACAGTACCTTCTTTTTGAGGATTTTCTAATTTAGAATAATCCTTTCTTATGTTTTCTACAGTTTCAATAAATCCTGAAGATGAAAACTTAACAGATATAATTAAATCGTCCTCCTCTCTATTGATTTTGGTAATGCCGCCTATTCTTCTGAAGTTTTCTACAGGAAGACTAAACCCGGCAAGAATCCTAAAACTATCCTCATGCTTGACCGTATAAAACAATTTCATCATTTTTCCGAGATCAGGCATAGCCTGCGAAATTCCGGAGAAAGTAAATGACAGATCTACTTCAGAAACACCGCCTACTATAGCAACTTTAACATCGGTTTTTCCTGATATATACGGAAAAACAACCAGGAAAACATTAACTAATGCATCCTTGAACAATTTCGGCGAAACATTTATTGAAGTATCTCCCTTAGAATCCAGCGAGAAAGAGGTAATCTTGGAAATTTCACGGAAAGAGTCCGCCACCGAACGTATAATATCATCCGGATTAAAACTGTTACGGGGATTTTCAGATGAATACTCAATAAAAGAATCAATCTTTTCAAGACATAGTGCTGAAAGATGTACGAGAGAATTAATTACTTCGGAATACTCAGGCGGAACACCTTCCTTAAACCACTTGTCAGAGTTAAGTATCAGCAAATCAATGTTATTAAAAAGAACATTAAGAAACGGCGACTGCCTCAATTCAAATTCAGAATGAAGACTATCCATAAGATTATTTAGAGAAAATAAATCTTTAGAATCATTGTCCTTTTTCATCTATAAGCTTACCGGTTTTTTCAATGAGAAATTTTCCTTCTTCAATTTTTTCAATGTTATAAAACCCGAATATATACTTTCCTTTAACGGAAACAACATCATAAATCTTTTCCTTTTTTACAAAAAATATCCGTGATTCCCCCAAGCTTTCAGTCAAAACATCACTTCGTTTAAGAAGAAAAGATGACACAGAATCAGCTGAATCCCTGCTCATTGCCTCTGTTGCAAAAAAATGCCGACCTTGTTCAAACGCCTGAACTCCTTCATAAACCGGCAATTTTTTGCCGAAAATTAAAGACTCTTCATTGTATCTCACTTTATGATTGAAGTCAAAAAGATTTAAAATTTCCGGAAGGCCGGCTTTTCTCTTATCAGACAAATAGTATTTCTCGAAAATTTCAACAGCAGAAGCATCTTCTTCGGACTTTATTTCAATCATTCTGCCGGAATATAGAATATTCGCATGTTTCGGTGACGAAACAACAATCATTTCAGAATTATTTATGAAACATGACGAGTCCTGAAAAGAAAATAAATTTACAAGATTTCCCGTCTTTGAAGAATAATAGACGGTACAGGTGACGCGGGATCCGCTATTAATTGAAACATACTCCGCTCTGCGGGCTTTGATGTTTGCTGTATAAAATTCGGCAATATCGTTTTTACTCCATCCGGCAACGTCACTGTCCGAAGGAAATTCCTCAAAAGCAGTTTCCTCATTGAAAAGATAACTGCTGCACGAGCATATAAATAATAAACTAACGAGAATTGCTTTCATAACGGCTCTGAAGATATCTGCCGAGAATATTATACGAACTTATTACAGCAAATATAGCTCCGCCCGGTATAAACATAAGCCACCAGGCAAAATCAAAAAAATCACGCGACTGGCTGAGAATATCACCCCAGCTGGGAGACGGAGGCTGAACACCGAAACCTAAAAAGCTTAGCGATGATTCAATTAAAACAGCTGAAGCAAGACCGAATACTGCTATAACTATAACCGGAGGAAGCGCATTTGGCAGAATATGTCTGAAAATTATTCTGAAGTCCCCCGCTCCTGCCGCACGCGCCGCAAGAACATAACCGCTGTTTTTAATTTTAAAAAATTCACCTCTGACGACTCTAGCCGTAGACGTCCATCCTGTCAGACCGATAACAACCATAATCGTGACAAGTCCCGGAGTAAAAATAGCCGTTAATGCGAGAATAAAAAACAAAACCGGAAAACATATCACTACTTCAATTATCCTTGATAGAATAATATCGACAATTCCTCCGAAATATCCTGCAAAAGAACCCGCAACAATTCCTATCGAAAGATATATTAAGACGGCAATTAAACTTACTATAAAAGAATTACGTGTTCCGTAAATCATCCTCGCTGCGATATCGCGGCCCTGTTCGTCTGTGCCGAAATAATGATCCGCAGAAGGAGATGCAACAACCGAGTCAAGATCATACTCAGAATAGTTATACTTAATCGGCGGAAATATCTTGAATCCCGGCGCATTTTTGAAATCAAAATTATTGTATTCAGAATAATCGAAAAGAGCCGGAAAGGTTAATTTACCTTTATCGGCATAAATAAGAGGCCGGCTGTTTGCAATAAGCGGAGCAAATATAGAAACAAAAACAAATGAAAATAAAACAGCAACAGCATAATAAACCGGAATTTTTTTGTACGGAGTTTTCATAATCAGCTGACCCTAATTTTCGGATTTACAACACTGTAAAGAATGTCTGAAAACAATATTCCAAGCAAAGTTAAAACTGCGGAAAACATTGTAATTGCCATAATAACAGGAAGATCACGTGACAGGAATGCTTCGAAAACCATCATCCCCAGACCCGGAAGGGAATAAATCGATTCAATAATTACGCTTCCTCCGAAAAGAGACGGAATAAGCATTCCGATCATTGTTACAAGCGGAATCATTGAATTTCGAAACGCATGAACAAATATCACTCTTTTTTCAGTTAAGCCTTTTGCACGGGCTGAAATTATGAACTGTTTATTCAGTACTTCAAGAGTATTCGAACGGATAAACTGAGTCAGAAAAATAATTTCTCCGATTGAAAGCGAAATTGCGGGAAGCGTCAAATGCCAAGTAATGTTAAAAAAACGTTCGATTACCGATTTCTCTTCAAAACCGGTTGTTATTATTCCTTCAAGAGGAAACAAATTGAGATACTCTCCGCCCGCAAAAAAAGTAAGCATCGTAAGCGCAAGCCAGAATGTCGGTATCGAGTAAATAATAAAAAAAACTACAGATGATATCTGGTCAATTTTTGTTCCGCGCTTTACCGCGAGATAAAGTCCTGCACAAACTGAAAAGATATAGATTAAAAATACGGAATAAAGATTCAGCATGATGGTATTCGGAAGAACTTCGATAATACGCTGAGTCACCTTTCTTCCGTCTTTGCGAGAATTTCCGAAATCAAGAACAGCCGCTTTCTTTATCCAGTTAAAATAACCGATCGGTATCGGCTTATCAAGACCGAAAAGCTTCATCTCTTCTTTATAAATGGCGCTGTTTCTTCCGGCCGCGGTCTGTTCATTCATGGTTTCCGACATGTTACGGCTGTAATTATCGGAGGAAAGCCTGACAAGAGAATATGTTATAAAAGTAATTCCAATCAATGTAGGAATCATTAGTAGTAGTCTTCTCGAAATATATTTAATCACGTCTGATAACCCACTCTCGGTAATCAAGCCCGGTCTTGTGTACTTTCACATTATCAAATCTTTTACTGAGAACAACAAGTGTCGCTTCACAAAAAAGAAAAGTATACGGCTGATCCTCATACATTATGCGGTGAATTTTTCTGTAGATTTCGGTACGCTTTTTGTAATCAAGTTCAAGCCTTACTGTTTCAATAAGCCTGTCAATCTCGGGATTAGAATACGAAATATGATTGCTCCCGTCTTTTATCTGCGAAGAATGCCAGACCTGATAAAGATCAGATTCAAACGGCATGCTCCAGCCGAGTATAAGCGCGTCGAAGTTTCTCTCATCCACTCTTTTAAGAAATGAACCCCATTCGAGTCTTTCAATTCCGACTTCAATTCCGCTTTTTTTAAAATCCTCTTTCATTATGGTAGCAAAACGTTCACTCATTTTGCTGTGTGCGGCATACATGAACGAAAATGAAAACTTCTTACCGTTTTTATCTAGTATTCCGTCTCCGTCAGTGTCGCGCCATCCCTTGGATTCAAAAATCCTTTTTGCCTTTTCGGGATCATACGGATAAGGCGCTAAAGACGAGTCATAATCCGGACCCATAACATAAAACGAAGCAGTAACTTCAACGGCCTGACCAAAAAGCAGTTTGTTTATTATCTGCTTCCGGTTTATAAGCATAGTCAGCGCCTTCCGCATTTCTTTATCGGCAAAGAAATCCTTCTTGTGATTCCACGCAATATACCGGTAATTCGGTTGATAATATTTTAGCTTATAAAAATTCTTATTAAATTTATCGGAATCAGTCTGTCTTTTCCATTGTATAGGACGAAGATTTATTATATCAACTTCACCCTTTTTTAATAATTGAAATGCAATGCTGTTGTCAGGAATAATTTTAAAAATAATTTCCGAGAAGGGAGGTTTCTCTCCGTAATAATAAGGATTCCGCACAAGGACGAGTCTGCGTCCGGTATCCCATTTTTTTATAAGATACGGACCCGTTCCCATGGGCAAGCGGTTTTCTTTATGCGTGTTAAAATCAGCCCCGTCGCCGAATTGTTTCTTGGAAAGAACAGGCATGGAAGAAGAGACTTCCAGAGCTTTGAAATATCGTTTTGAGAAAACATACTCCACAACATGCGGTGTTATGGCTTTTACGGATTTAATATCCGCATAATAAACTTTTAAATGAGCGCAGGCTGTTTTAGGGCTCATAATAGTTTCAAATGAAAAAACTATATCATCTGCCGTAAACGGACTGCCGTCACTCCATTTTGCGTCTTTTCGAAGATAATATCTGTATACCAGACCATCCTGCGAAATCTCATATTTCTCCGCAAGCTGCGGTACAAATTCAAGAGTATCTCTGTCACGGTCAAGAAGCGAATCAAACATATAAGATGCTATGCTTGAAGATATTGAATCTTTCGACAGAATCGGGTTCATAGTATCCGGATCGGCGGAAATCTGAACTACAAAATCATCCGGATTTCTATCCGCATTGGAACACCCGGCACTTACAACAATACTAAGCAGGCAGATAAGGCATTGACAAAATTTAATCACGATAATTATTTTTCTTCCCAAATAGAATCATCGCCGATCAGCTCATCGGCTTTGTGAGCTATAAACTCGGAGACCAGCATATCAAGTTCACCCATTTCGATGAATCCGAGCTGAACAAGCGTCTCTC
This sequence comes from Spirochaetota bacterium, assembly GCA_029554345.1. GTDB lineage: Bacteria > Spirochaetota > UBA4802 > UBA4802 > JAFGJZ01 > JAKJGA01. The sequence goes on from JAKPJF010000025.1 coordinate 7,417, forward strand.
CGATAGGAAGATTCAAATCGCGTTGTGTGGCAAGCCCTTTTTCAAGCTCTTCCGGAACAATTTTGCCTTTTTTGATAAGAAATTCACCGAACATAGCAGCCTCCGATAAAACCTATTATAACTTAAAACAAAGATATTATTTTTTCAATTCATTTACTTCCGGCATTACTGAAGATTCACCCCTCATTAGAAAAAGTCAACTTTATAAACGAATAGATTTTTTCTTTATTTTTTGACTTGATATGATATAATGATTATGTAGAAATATTTATTATTTCCGGCTGATTATCAGCACTTACATCGGAGGATTCCAATGCGTTTCGGAACCAACAATATCTCCATAAAGAAAAAAATAATTTTCCTCGGCATAGCAATAATCCTCTCATTCACTGCAGTTATTTTTTTCTACCTATTACCTAAAGTCGAATCATTTGTAATTGAGAAAAAGAAAGAAACAATCAAAAGCGTAGTACAAACATCGGTCGGCATAGCGGAATCTTACAGAAAACTCGCCATGTCGGGCGAAATTTCCGAGGAAGAAGCAAAAACAAGAACAATGCATGCCGTACGTGCTATGCGGTACGGAGATAAATTTGCTGATTACGTCTGGATAAATAATTTTCAGAAAATAATGCTCATGCATCCAGCCAGTCCTCAAATGGAAGGTAAAGATCAATCGTCATTTCAGGATAAAAACGGTCTTAAAATTTTCGATGAATTTCTTGAAAAAGCCACCTCTGCAGAAAAACAGGGATTTGTCAGATATGCATGGCCTTCTAAGGAAAACCCGGATTTAATCGTACCCAAGGAATCCTTCGTTCTTTCATACGAACCATGGCAGTGGATTTTCGGAACAGGTATATACATTGATGACGTTTATAAAGAAATACAAAACATTAAAATAAGCCTGAGTATTATTGTTCTAATAGTGATTTCAGTGAGCAGTATAATGCTCTACTCGTTTGCAAATAAAATGACAAAACGCGTTAACATAGTCAAAAACAATCTGGCTATGATAAAAAGCGGCGATCTTACGCATACTGTCGCAATAGCGGGCAATGACGAAATTGAGACTATGCTCAGTTCATATAATGATTTCGCCGTCAGAATACGTGAAATCATCGAGGAAGTTAAATCATCATCTCAACAGCTTGCCTCTTCATCAACAGAGCTTTCTGCAGCAGCGGACTCAGCCTCTAAAAATTCACAGTCCCAGGCAGCGGCAACAGAAGAAATAACAGCTACTATTGAAGAAATTTCGGCTAATCTGGATAATATCAATTCGCAGACAGACCAGCAGCTTGATAAGATTAATTATATTCAGTCAATAATTGAAGATCTCAACAGAAAACTAAATGAAATAAGCGAACAGATGAACAATACACGTTCGCTGACCGCAGAGATAACACAGGTAACTAATGCAGTTGAAAATTCTTTGGGCAGCATGTCAGCAAACATGACAAAGATCAATACATCATCACAGGAAATGAAAAACATTGTCGGAATGATAAATGAGATATCGGATAAAATAAATCTGCTTTCACTTAACGCTGCGATTGAAGCGGCACGTGCGGGAGAATCCGGAAGAGGATTTGCAGTCGTTGCGGATGAAATTTCAAAACTTGCCGATCAGACAGCAGAAAGCATCAGCGGAATTGATACTCTGATTTCTGATAATGAAACTGAGATTAACAATTTTACAAAAAACGCAGAAGAAATTTTCTCAACGATCAATCTGATAATTGAAAGAATTTCATCAATGGAAACCATGGCAAGTGCGGTATCAAAACTTATGGAAAGCGGAGTAGAAACCAACAATTCAGTATCATTTGAATTTCTTGATATACAGCAAAGAGCAGGAATGATACAAACTGCAACTCAGGAACAGCGGACTGCTATGGAAGAAATGGTTAAAACAGTAAATGACATATCAGAAACCTCTCAGGAAGTAGCATCTTCATCAGAAGAAATTGCGGGAAGCTCTGAAGAATTATCAGCTATGGCCGAAAATCTTCAGAAAAAAGTCAGCTTTTT
>JAKPJF010000026.1 GCA_029554345.1 Spirochaetota bacterium
CGTCAGGCAAAAATAATAAATTATTAGGACAACAAAATGGTAAAACACATAGTAATGTGGCGCTTAAAAGAAAATTCGTGCGGCAACAGCAAAGAAGAAAATAAGAAGCTGATAAAAGAAAAACTCGAAGCACTTGCCGGCCGAATTGAAGGACTCATCAAAATTGAAGTCGGTTTTGATTTTTCAAACACTGAGAGCAGTTATGACATCTGCCTTTATTCGGAATTTGAATCAAAGCAGGCGCTGGATAACTATCAGGCTCACCCCGAGCACAAGGCTGTTATGCCTTTTATTCTCGAAGCGAGAACTGACAGAATCGTAACCGATTACGAAATATAATTATTTTCTCTCGGAATTTTTTCCGGAAAGAGCCGAACTGACATCAGAAATCTTTTTCTTTTCGGAAAAAACGCTTCTTCTGAAAAAAGATGCCGTTTTCATTGCGCGGGAAACTGTTTCCGCGTCTATGAGACCATCTGAATTCAATCTTCCCCATATCTCATGCGGACCCTGACCTATTCTCCAGAATGACACATTGCGGATTTCTTTTCTTCTGTATAGCTTAAGTTTTTCTGATAAAGAGAATTCATTGTCAAAATAAATAACTTTACGCGATTTTCCGATTTTGTAGACGAGAAACGGATTGCGGCTGTTATAAATCTGTGTCCGTTTTTTTGACGCGAGAATCCGTGTTTCATTGTATCTGACGGAACGGCTCGATCTCTTCGACCATTCGCGTCCGTACAGAGGAAGCCCCATAATCAGTTTTTCTTTCGGAATTATTGACGCAGAATATTCAGCGACTTTTGCACACCATTCGTATGATGCTACAGGTCCGGGCTTGCTTCTGCTCCAATGCTCATCATACGCCATGATGATAATTCTGTCGGCAATGTTTGATATTAATGAATAATCATAAGCGTCATCAGGCGAAGAGCTTCTCTTTGCAGGAAGCGCAACACTCAAAATTTTTTCTTTTGACAGCATTTTTTTCAAATCAGAAAGAAACGAAATGAAATCATCTTTCTGCGCCGAAGCAACGTGTTCAAAATCGATCTGAACTCCGTCAAAATCTTCCGATGCTGACACAATCGAGTTAAGAAGATTTGCCCTTTTTTCAGAATCTTTTTCAAGAATGTCTTTAGTTAGAGAGCTTCCGGTAAGCTCGGAAATAACAATATGCACGCGGGGAAATCCCTTTCTAAGATCTATTCTCGGACGAGGTGTTTTTTCAGAAAGAGTTCCGTCTGCTTTCACCCAAAGGCTGAAATAACCTATGTCGGAAAAAGGCTCTCCGCCTTTAAGCATCTTCTCTTCGCCGCGCATAAGATATCCCCATACCTCGCGGAAAGGAATAACTTCTTCCTTTATTTTATTTGAAACAGATTTTACACTTGGCAAAATCACAAACGGGAAAAGTAATAATATTAATACTGCTGTTTTTTTCATATATTCCGGATACCGTATTTTCGGCAGAAATTCCGCCTAGCTAGAAAGAATTGTTAAGGTATTTATTTTTTAAATCAACATATTTTCGGGCAGAATCGGTTATTGAAAACAATTCTTCATCCGTAAGACTTCTGATTGCCCGCGCGGGAGAACCTATTATAAAGGAACGCGGCGGAAATTTTTTATCCGGCGCAACTATTGAACCCGCGGCAACAAGCGAATGATCGGAAATTTCTGAACAATCAAGAATTATTGATCCCATTCCTATCAGGCAATTATTTCCGATGACGCATCCGTGAATGATTACATTATGACCGACAGTCGTATTGCTTCCGATAAATGTACCTTCATTTCTGGTGTTCACATGAATAGTCGTAAGTTCCTGGATGTTGCTTCCGCTGCCTATTTCAATTCTGTTAATATCGCCGCGTATTACGGAATTATGCCACACGGACGAATCTTTTCCTATGATGACGTTTCCGATCACGCGGCTTCCGTCCGCGAGAAAAACCCCCTCTTCTATCTCGGGAGTTTTTCCTTCAAACTTATAAATCATTTAATATCTTTGCTTCCTTCGTTTCCGACAAGACCGAAGCCTTCAAATGAAACTTCACTGAACCACGGAAACTGCGTTCCAATCAGAGGAACATTAATAAAATCATTCATTTCGATATGAATCCACCTGAAACCGAGACGTCCGTCTATATTTTCCATAGGAAGAAAACCCCATTCACGGCTGTCCGAACTGTTATCCCGGTTATCTCCCATGGCAAAATAGAATCCTTCAGGAATGGTGATTTCTCTGAAAGCGTCACGGGTCATGAGCTCATACCCCATGTCATCTTCTTCTTTCTTGTTTTTAATTTCTTCCAATTGAGCAAATTCATTTTCAGGATTTAACGGATCTCTATAATCTTCAAACCTTACCAGATGTTTTATTCCGAGAAGATCTTCTTCATAATAAACAAAATTTTCTTCACGTTTAATAAACTTAAGCGGAAGAAGTTTTCCGTTAATTGAAAGCCTGTTATTCTTCATGGATATTTTATCGCCAGGAACACCTACTATTCTTTTAGTGTATTCAGGAACATTGTATATCCATTTCATGAAAGGAATGAATCCTTCATCTTTTTTATCAGCCCCGATTACGTTTTTTCCCGGATATTTAAAAGAGATGATTTCTCCTCTCTGCGGTTTCTGCCATCTTATCAAGTGCGATGTCGAAAACGGAATTTTGAGGCTGTAAGCAAGCTTGTTCGCAAAAAGATGATCGCCGACTCTTAAAGTGGTTTCCATCGATCCGGTCGGAATTCTATAGTTTCCGAAAACCGAAGACCGCAATGCAAGAAAGAGAAGAATCAAAAGAGCATACTCTGTTAACGTTTTAAGAAATGCCACTTCCTTCTGCGGAACCCCTTTTTGTATCAGAAATCTGCAGACTGGACCGAATTTTACAGCTTTACCTTTCTTTCTTGATTTAATTCTTTTAAAAAATTTTTTTATTTTATTAAGCATATTTTCTCCGCTACGAAGCAATACTAATTGTTCTTTAATCTCATGAGTCAAGAATAATATTCCGGCTCAAATCCGCTGATATTTCCCAAGGATCAGAAATTATGACAAATAATCAGTTTTGATTCTTCCCATTGATCTATAAATATTAGTTTTCACATGCGGATTTTTCTCTGCCAATTCATTTATAAGTTTCTTAATAAAGTGCCTGTTCTCGCCTTCGTTGAAAGGACAAGGACTTATCTGAACTCCAAGATCAAGAAGCTCAGCATATTTTGCCACATCCTTTTCATCAATTTCGGCAAGCGGTCTAATTATGTGAAGCTCTCCTCCGAAAAGAGAAACATTTGCCGGCATGGTTGAAATATTTCCGTGAAAACTCATATTCATTAAAAGTGTTGAAATCATATCATCCAGATTGTGCCCTAAGGCCAATTTTGCGCAGTTCAATTCGCGCGCAAGTTTGAAAAGCGAATTTCTTCTGTGAAGAGCGCAGACATAGCATCTGTCCTTTGCCTCATCACGCGACAGATCTATTTCCGCCGTACGGTGAATGAACCCGACTGAACGCTCTTCGCAGAATTCTTTAAGACGCAATGGATCTATTTTATTGGGTATTCCGGCAAGTTCGATATATGCGGCAGTTGTTTTAAATTTTACGGGGATTCTCCGCATTTTCTCAGCAAGAATATCTATCATCGCGAGAGAATCTTTTCCGCCTGAAAGCCCTGCCAGAACATGATCATCCGGATCGAGCATTTGATATTTGAAAATAGTCTTACCCGCCTGCTTGCGGATATCTCTGATGAGTTTTTTATCTGAATATTCCATGAAGTCAAAAGAAAGTACACGTTTAGGCTGGCAATAAATATTTGGCTTAAAAAAAGGAAACCGCCGAAGCGGTTTCCTTTAAAATTACATTGTACTCAATATTGCCTTTTTCTTTTCTTCAAAATCCTGAGGAGAAATGAGACCGGCATCCAACATATCCTTAAGTTTCTTAAGTTTCAGCATTGGATCATCCTGTGAAGCGGCCTGACCCGCTCCGGCTGCAACTCCGGCCATATTTTGACCGAAGCCCATTCCAACGCCCATACCCATCATCATTCCCGGCGCCCCGTCGTTTCCGGCGGCAGTTTTCATCGCATCAAGCTGCTGAAGCTGTGCGAAACTAACACCTGCTGCGGTTGCCGCCTGAGCTTCCGCCTGCATATCCGCAATGCGTCCGATTCTGCGCATTGTATCTTCATCAAAATCGGTTCCTTCAATACGAAAATCAGCAAGTTCGAAACCAAGAACTGAAAATTCTTTCTTTAAGTTTTCTTTGACACCGGCAGAAATTTCTTCACGCTTTTTATCTATCTCACCGTAACTTAGACCGCTTTCGGCAAAATAATCAACT
>JAKPJF010000059.1 GCA_029554345.1 Spirochaetota bacterium
CATTAAGTACGGTGAAAAACAGATAGAACTTGTCGCAGGACGTGAGAAACTCGACGTAAAAGGATATCTTGATTTTCCGGTGTATTTTTCAGATAAGGAACTTCTTTCGGGTTCTTCTCTTGATGACGAAATCTGGGAAGTGAAAAAAGCTGAAGGCAATGAAATTGTTTATGCTCTTTCTGCCGTAATCAACGGTAAGAATATTGTTATCGAAAAAAGTTTTCTTTTTAATAATGATACTCATTCTTTTGATGTTGCATTCCGTATTACAAATACATCTGCCGATGAATTTGAATTTCCTTCCGGAAGCATTTATTTAACTTCGCCGGATTTTCTCGGTCCACAGATAGAAAACTACGAAGGTTATTATAACGCACCTAGTACGATTTATGCTCTTTCGGAAGATCCTGAAGATCTCGAAAAAGGAAAAAAAGGCGGCGGATGGTTTTCTGATGAAACTGATACAAAAGAAGGAAAGAATCCTGTCTGGGCAGGTGTTTCGAGCCGTTTCATTTCTCTTGTAATGATTCCTCAGAATTTTAAAGCAGATTCGGTTAAATACGATTCGAGAAAAGCACCTGGTCACAGAACTGCTCTTATTTCTTCAAATGCCAAACTTAAAAGCGGAGATACTGCCGAACGCAAAATCAAAGTTGCACTTGCCGAAAAGAATAAGGATATTCTTCTTGCAGTTGATAAAAGCATTACTCCCGCAGTCGATATAAATAAATGGATTGAGCCGATCAGATGGGTCGTTCTCAAGATTTTATTTGGTATAAACGGAGTGTTCGGAAATCTTGGTATTTCGATTATTCTGCTTTCTATTCTGACTAAGCTCATTTTCCTTCCGCTTACTATTAAATCTACTAACTCGATGAAGAAAATGTCCGAGCTTTCTCCGAAAATGGCTGAGCTTAAGATTAAGTATAAAGATAAGCCGCAGGAGCTTCAGAAAGAAATGATGATGCTCTATAAAAACGCGGGAGTTAATCCTCTCGGAGGCTGTCTGCCTCTTCTTATTCAGATGCCGTTTTTCTTTGCACTTTACAGCGCATTAAGCAATTCAATCGATATGTGGCGCGCGCCTTTCTTTCTCTGGATGCAGGATCTTTCAATGCCTGATACAGTCGGTCATCTAATGGGTCTCAATCTCAACATTCTTCCATTGATAATGGTAGTTACTTCATTCCTTCAGCAGAAGATGACTACGGTTGATACCGGAAATCCTCAGCAGAAAATGATGCTTATGCTGATGCCTGTTATGTTCCTTTTCTTCTTCTGGAGCATGCCGTCAGGACTTGTTATTTACTGGATCGTTCAGAATGCACTTCAGATTGCACACCAGCTTTATATCACCAGAAAACCGGCTAAAACTGTCAAGGCAGGAGGAAGCAAATGAAGGTCATCGAAGTTGAAGGAAAAACCGTAGAGGATGCTAAACGCCGGGCTGCAGAAGAGCTCGGCTTGAATGCGGATTCTGTTGATGATAACCTCGTCGAAATAATCGATGAGGGGAAAAGCGGAATTTTCGGATTCGGTGTTTCTCGTCCTGCAAAGATCAGGGTAACTTACAATGCAGACATTAAAGATGTCGGTGCGAATGTTAAGACTGTTCTGAATGAAATCCTTACACGCATGGGCGTAAAATATATCATCAATGAATTTCATGAAGGCGAATCAAAAGTCTATGTTGAATTTGAAAGTGACGACTCGGGACTCATAATCGGAAAGAAAGGACGGAATCTTGAAGCGATTCAGTTTATTGTGAATGTCATTGTAAGCCAGCAGACTTCCACAGAGAAGAAAATTATTCTCGATATCGAAGGCTACCGTGCAAAACGTGAACGTGCAATAAAAAAAGTTTCTTTCGAGGCCGCAAAAAAAGTTATGAGGACGGGCAAGCCGGTTGTGCTTGAACCGATGAATCCATTTGAGCGCAGACTTGTTCATCTTTCTTTGCAGAATCATGATAAAGTAGAAACAAAAAGCGAAGGAATGGGAATTTACCGAAAGGTAAAAATACTTCCGAAAAATGTCAGTGAATGATATAATCTGCGCGCCGGCGACTCCATTCGTCAATTCGGCTCTGGCAGTCATCCGCGTTAGCGGAGACGGCGCGCTTAATCTCTTCAAAAATTCTTTTTCTTCATACGCAAAAGTTTCGCACGGCAAAGCTGTGTACGGAAAGCTTTCATCGAATGGACGTATTCTTGACGAACTAATCCTTTCATATTTTGAATCACCGGCAAGTTTTACCGGAGAGGATACGGTTGAACTCAGCTGTCACGGAAATCCTCTTATCGTAAAAAATATAATTTCATTTCTTCTCGAAAGCGGAGCGAGAATGGCCGAGCCAGGTGAATTTTCACGCAGGGCATTCATAAACGGAAAAATGGATTTAACGGAAGCCGAATCCGTCAATGCTCTTATCTGTGCGCGCAGTGACTGGGAAATAAACACAGCGCTTTCGCAGATGCACGGTTCGCTGAAAAATGTTATAAACAGCATGCGCGAAAAATTAATTATTCTTAAAGGAGATATTGAGAGCGCAATAGATTTTTCAACAGAAGAGATTGAATTTGTCAGCAGGGCGGAAGCCTTGAAACAGGCGGAAGAAGTCCGTGACGAAGTTAATGATGTTCTTCGCCGCTGCTCATCAGGGGCAAAACTCAGCGGCGGAATTGACGTTCCCATTGTCGGAAAACCTAATTCCGGAAAATCGAGTCTTTTAAATCTCATTCTTAATTCAGAAAGAGCTATCGTTTCCAATATTCCCGGAACAACAAGGGACATGATTAAGGAGACAGTTCAATTCGGAGGCGTTCATGTTAATCTTTATGATACGGCCGGTATAAGAGAAGCGGATTGTGAAATTGAAAAAATCGGAATAGAAAAGAGCCGTGAGATACTCTCCCGGTCTGAGGTATCTGTGGTAATGCTTGATGCGTTATCCGGTATTGATTCGTTTGATGAAGAAATATTGAAGATTACTGAAAATAAAAAATCCGTAATACTTTTAAATAAGACTGATTGCGCTGACAGTACGGAAGTCGCATCTATTAAGGAAAAAGTCGGCCGTGATGCAATCGATTTTTCCGCATTGACAGGATTCAATTTTTCGGAATTTCATTCAAAACTTTCCGAGGCGGTAAGATCAAATTTTTCAGGATGCTCAAATTCTTTCATTGCTGATATGCGCGTCATTAAAATTCTTGAACAGTCTTCGGATGCGGCTGATAATTTAGTTAATTCCATAGGTTCCGGAAATCCTGAGGAGATAATAGCTGCTGATGCAGCTGAACTGATAAACTCTCTTTCCGAGATTACCGGAATAATCTCTCCTGACGATATTCTAAATTCGATATTCGGAAGATTCTGTATAGGAAAATAAAATGCGTATAAAAATCATTTTGCTCTTTGTTCTGATTTCATCGGTTATCTCAGCTGCTGTACCGGCAGATGAAAAAGAATTTTTTGATTATAAAAAGAAGTCCTTTTATAAAGAAGCGCTTAAGTCTCTTTCGCGGGCCAAGTTTGAAGGCAATGCGCGTAAAGCCGCTAAGATGTTTTTTCTATATGAACTATCTGAAAATCCCGAACTATCTTCAGATTGTCTTGATATTCTAGATTCGATGAAGAAAGAAGAAAAATATTCGCAGTATTTCGCGAAACTTGATGAAGCAATCCGGTTGAAAATATATTCTGATTCATATAATTTTAAGAAATGTTCAGATATAAAAGAAAATGGATATCCGGTCTTTTTTGAAATTTCATCTCCGATTAAAAATTTCAGCAAAGGCGATATGAAAAAAGCCGATTCTGCTCCTTTCTTTGTAAAAGATAAAGGTATCGTCAAATCTGACAGTCAAGGTTCTGTTTCTCCGGAAAACTATTTAAACAGTGACGGGGCTTTTATTTTGCGTACATACGCCGAATGCTCATCTGAAACAGAAGCTTCATTTTTTATCGGCAGATCCGGATTCATGATGATTCTCATCGACGGAGTTGAAGTTTATAAGGGAGAAGATACCCGGAATTTTTTTCAGGTTCAGGATATAATTGCAGCCAAACTTTCTCCAGGTGTTCATTTGATAGAAATCCGCCTCCTTCCGTCGCAGACTTCTTCTATGCGTTTTTCTTTATCAACAGATAATGTAAATTTGAAATTTTTAGAGTCATCGAAAAAAACAAATGGAAAAATATTCAGTTCAAAACAGATTCCACCCGATTATCTTGATTTTTCGTATAGTTCCGACAGTTTTTTCAGGGGATATGTTAAATATTCATCAGGATTTGCTTCATTATCTAAAAATCCATGCTCAGCGGACTTTTCATCAGTAATTATATCCGAATATTATTATTCTCAGGCTGCATATTACCGTGCGTTATCCGAGGAAAATTCATCTAAGAAAGATTACTTTCTGCGCTCAGCGCACAACGCGGATAAAACAAATTATGAAGCACTTATTCAGCTGGGATTCCTCAAGTTGAAGAACAAGATGTTTTATCAATGCGGTGAAATAATTAATTCTCTTGAAAAGAAAAATGCTTATTCGCCTTCGACACGTCTTTTGAAAGGGGCGTACTTTTCCGAAAGAGGCTGGTATAATCTTGCGGAAAAAGAAGCGGATGCTTTGAAAAATTCGGGCTGGAAATATTCATCGGATATATTATACTATAAATCGTATTTTGCAGGCGGGATGACTGATAAAGCATACTTTCATCTTAGGAATGCGCTTCTTGCGAAAAGAAATCAATCGCTTGCTAATATTCTTCTCGATGCTTCTTATTACACATCAAAATACGGAGCCGATCTTAAATTCGTTCAAACTTCTTTCCCGGAAAATCCGGGTTATGCATTACGGTATGCTGAATATCTTCTTCATTCAAAAGATGTCTCGATGTCAGGAGCGGTAATTGATTCGGTCAAGCGTATGGCGCCATGGAATTCGTATTCAGATTTTCTATTAGGTGAAACTTTTTCAAGCGGCTTAGAAGAATCTAAAGCCTCCGGTTATTTTATAAAAGCGTATGAACATGATTCTTCAAACAGCTATTACAAGGAACTTTATCATTATTTGGTGTCGGAAACCGAGCCTCTTGACGCATATCTGCCTGCAAGAAATATTACAGAACTTAAAAGCAGGGCTCTGAAATATCAGAACGAACCGGCGGTTGTTCTGTTTGATGATTCTGTAGAAAAAGTATTTTTTGACGGAATGATCCGTGAAAAAAAACGAAAAGCTGTACTTGTAAATAATTCCGAGAATGCGCAAAATGTCAAGAGTCAGTCATTCTGGATTGACCCGTCGGCAGACACTGTTGACAGAATTCATGCGTATATCATTTCAAATGCAAATAAAACTGAAGTTACAAATATCTCATCTCAGAATGAATCAGATGCCGAAAGCCGTCTTTATTATGATATGGAATCGGTAACTGCGAATTTTTCACAGGCTGCGAATGGAGATGTTATTTATATTGAATATTCTCTTACCAGAAGAAACAGCCATCTCAAGGGTTTTTATTCCTCCCGTAAGTTTTTTGACCGCACTGACCGTGTTCTTAGTTCGTCAGCTCGGGTTGTTGCTCAGTCGAAAAATCTTTTAAAATGGCGGATATATAATTCAGACGAAAAATGCAAAGTCATAAACGATAATAATGAAACAAGTTATTTGTTTGAAGTTGGAGAACTTCCTCCTGTAAAGCCCGAAGATAATTCACTCCCTTATGCTGACAGGATGCCTTCTATTGCTTTTAGTTCATTTTCTGACTGGAAGGAATTTAATAAATGGTATTATGACCTCATTGATGATAAGACCGTAATGACTGATGATATGAAACAAAAAGCTGATGAACTTACAAAAAATGCATCAGATGAAGAAAAAATACGCCGGATATATGAATACATCACGGCGCGCGTCCGTTATGTGGGATTTGAATTAGGTGCAGGTTCAATTGTGCCGCGAAGTACGGATTCTGTATATCACTCTTCTCTCGGCGACTGCAAGGATACGGCTTTACTTCTTGCGGCTTTTTATGAATATTGCGGTTTTGATTCGCGTCTTGCGCTTTTGAAAACCGGAAATTCCGGACATGCAGATTTTGATTTTCCATATGTCGGAGCGTTTAATCACGCAATATGTTATGTTAATTATAAGGGCGGATTATTTTTGGACGGAACAGTTGACCGGGCAGATATATTTGAATTGCCGGATAACGACAGGGCGGTTTCTGCATTTATTGTTTCCAAAAAAGGGCATGAAATTAAATATATTGATCCGGCGGTTTATGATAGAAACTATGATAAGGTTACAAACAAGGTAAAAATTCTGCCGAATGGTGATGCAGAATTTTCAAGACTGCTTTATAAAACCGGATCTCTTGCTCTTTATTCGCGTGAAACTTTCGACGTTGAAAAAAAGAAAAGAAATGAGATTGAAGAATACTGGAGAAACGAATACGCCGGATCGGTGATTAATTCATTTTCTGTTGCTGAAAAATCTCCGGGCAAACCGCTTCAATATTCCTATGGAGGTTTTCTCCGGGAATTCGCAGGAAAAAGTTTTTCATATATAACAATTCCTGCCGTCATGCAAAAGGATTATTTTTTAAGTTCTTTGAGAAGATATTCTTTCCGCGAGAATGATTTATATTTTTCATCTGATTATTCGAGTGAAGTTGTTTTCGAATATGAAATTCCGGATGGATATTCCGTCATCGGAATTCCTGAATCGTTGAACTCTGCATTCAAATGTGTAAGTCTTTCATTTTCTGTATCGAAAACTGCAGCAAATAAAGTAACTGTTACAGTAAAAACATCGATAAAAAAAGGCATTGTTACAAAAGAAGAATATGCCGGGCTGCGTTTGTTGCTTATGAGCTTTTCAATTAAAGAAGATTCGTTTATTGTTTTGGAGAAAAAATGAAAAAGATATTTGTTTTGTTTGCAGCACTTATATCGTTTAATTTATTCGGATCGGCGCTATATGAAGATTCTTCAGAAAAATTGGATGCTGTTATAAAGCAGTTAGATGCGAACCCTGATAATGCAGAGTGTGCGCCGCTCCTTTTTAATTTATGCAGTTTTAACTACCTTATGGGTACTGATGAACTGATAAAATATCTTAAAGCATTTACATTAAAAACAAAAAATCCGGCGCTATATTCAATCGCATTCGGACTTAAAGATGAAGTTGAAATATTGTCAGGCAAAAAAGAGATATCTGATTATGTAAAAAGTAAAAGCGCCATTATGTCCTGGAAGCTTTCAACACAGAGCGAATTCGGATATAATGACTTATATTTCCCTTCAGTTGAAACCAGACCGGTTAAGAATATTATGATTTCATCAGATGAAGGATACTTTATCTCGGATAATTATCTCCGATCTTTTTCTGGAACTGCTGTTTTAGATTCTTCGGTATCGGTTGTTGCTGATGGAATTCTTATGGTTGATTCAAACTCGGAATATGTTATTTATTCTGATGGAAAAAAGGTGCTTGATAATACCGGAAGTTTAAGAAAAACCATGAGGCTGATTGATGTATCGAAAGGGCGATCTGATATAAAGATAAAGCTTAACTTAATTCAATCCGACAATTCATATCAAAGCTCAAAGATCCGTGTAGTGCTTCTTGATAAAAAATTCAGAACAATAGCGCAGAATTCTGTTAAAGGAAAAGGAAATCTTTCAGAAATGGATGATCCTGTTTTAACAGAGCTGATAAAACAAAAAAAGTATTATGAGACTGCGGAGTACCTTTCAAATCTGGGTTCTTTGCTTGCCGGTGATTATTATAAGAAAGCTTTATCATCCGGAATAAACTGCCGTTTTCAATACGCATCATGGGTATACTCGAAATACGGTAACGGAGAAATGCTTGCTTCGCTGACAGGAATTAATGATAATCCCGACCGAGAAGAACGCGTTTTTTTGATGAAAAAAATGGTTAGCGAAGAGCGCTTTTTTGAAGCGCTAACAGAATGTAAAAAACTTATTTCCGAAAAGCGCACCTATGACTGTGAAAAAAATTATATATGGATTCTTTACAAACTTTCACTTAATAAAATGTTCTATAATGAAGCGGCGGAGTTTCTTAAAAAATATCCTGATAACACGGAAGTAATTCAATTGATTCTATACAAGGATCTTGAACTGAAAGGTTCATGCGATAAAAATTTGCTTCGTGATGTTCTTTCAGGCGGTGCCGGGCGCGGAATCCGTAAAAGTCTTTATGTAAAGTACATGAAAGAGGGAGAATATTTAAAAGCATTATCTGTTGTTGAGAAATATCACAAACAGGGTGAGAATGATTTTACTCTGTTGTACACCCGCGCTCTTATAGAGTCAGGCAAAGTTTCTGAAGCCCGTAAAATTCTTCTGAAAATGACCGCATCAAATGAATGTTATGAGGCATATTATCTGCTTGACCTGATGGAGAAGAAAAGCGGCAGCAGTGCAGGAATGTATTATTCGAAAATGCTTGCTCTAAAACCCGAAAATGCCGCTCTTGCGGAATATCTTGCTTATTCAGAGTCTCCAGTTTTGGTGAATGTTTTTGAAAAGTACAGGAATCAGAGCAAAATTGATTCGGAAATATCCGATTTTGTTAAAAACCAAAAAGAACCCAGTCACGATTCGCTTTTTAAGGGTGATTATATATTGATGACTGAAGGGGGAAAATTTTCCGTATTCAAGGAATTTCTGGTATATGTGCGAAGCGATTCTGATGCCGATGAATATGGTGAAATTCAGCTTCCTTCAGGTGCGGAAATAATCAGAGCCCGCGTATATCATCCAGACGGAACTTTTAATGATTCATACAGAATCAGCAATGCGGGCAGAACATATATCACCGTTGACGGAGTGAGGCCGAATTCACTTCTTCATGTTGCTTACCGGACAAGGGTTTATGATTATACTTATTTCGGATCAAAATATTATTCATCATTCATGTTTAATGTTCAGGATTATTGGCGATCTCTGAAGTATGCCGAAGTGAAACTGATAAACAGGAGCCGCGATAAAACTGTTTTATATAACAGTTCGCTGATAAAAGTTCAGGAAGCTGTATATCCTGATGAAACTGTTCTTTCTTTTGCAGCGGAGAATATTCAGCCGCGCAAAAAAGAAAATTATTCGGGTTATTATTCGAAATCTCTTTTAAGTTACGCTTTTTGGAATATACGTTCGGAAAGTGATTTTGATAAAATTATCGCAAAAAAAAATTACATTAATAATATTTCTCTGCCCGAAGGAATAAAAGAATTAAAGTCTGATGATGAAAAAATTAAAATCATTTATGATTATATCAATTCAATGATCGAAACACGCGGAAACTTTGATTATTCCCTTAATGCTTATGATCTTATGTTTACTTCGAAGAAGGCAGATGCCGAAGATAAAACGTATCTTGCCGCAGATATGCTGAAAGAAGCCGGGATCGACGCTTTCCCTGCGTTTGTCAGAAACAGTTTTGTCCGTGATGGTCAATTTTTCAGTGAGCGTTTTTCGGCAATTCTTCTTTATGTTAAAAGAAAGAATGCCGCACCTGTTTGGCTTGATTTTTCTAATAAGTATTATCCGGCAGGGGTTGTGTCAGATTCTCATTCGGGTGAAACAGCGCTTATTTTTACCGGTTATGGTGTCGACAGCGCAGTGGTTCAATCTTCCGAAGATAGAAAAACAATTTCCCGTTTTAAAATAGATGTTAAAACAAAAAAATTTGATTATAATTCCTTTTTTTACGGAGATTATGTGTATCTTAGGCAGTATTTTGATGATGAAAGATTTAATGAAAAAAATGTCCTGACTTTAATGGAATCATACCGTGCTGATGCAGCATTCGACAAACTTATTATAGTAAAGGATAAGTTATCATTTTCCGCATCAGGATTAATATCGTTCAAAGCTGCCGATGCCGGTAAAGATTATATCATTTTTCCGTTTCTGCATAATTCAAATGCTGCCGCTTACGCAAGAAGTGTTGAAAGATCTTCTTCTGTTGTTATTTCCGAAAGTGTTAATGATGAAAATATGTTTGAATATACTTTGCATGAAAGATTTATTTCTGTCGAGTTTGACAAAGTCAGAAAATATACTTTCGGCAAGTGTTCTGCCGAGTTTTCACTTAAGAAGAAAAAGGGGAGTCCGGTTTTGAAGGCGGTGCAAAAACTGTATATTCCGAAAGGAGAGATCAGCGTAGAAGATTATGCTAAATTTGCCGAATTCTGCGCTAATGTGAAAACTGAAGAAAAATATCAGCTTCTCATTTCTACGGATTCGAGAAAATGATTTCCGTTTCTTCGAGATATTTTTTGAGGCTTGAAGTTTTTTTGATTCTTTTAAGTTCTTTTTTCCGGTTTTCAAAAAAACTTCCGAGGTAGAACCACTGTCCTTTCATTCGGTCGAGGATATGGGTTTTGTTTTCAATTTTATTGCTGTATTCGCTGAAAATCTCATCATGAAAAAGTTTGAGACGCGAATATTTTTCTTCAATCGGAATTTCATTGCCGCATTTTATTTCATCAGGAAGAAAAGGATTTCTTAACGCGCCTCTTCCTATCATCCATTTTTTGAGTTTAAATCTTTTTGACAATTCCTGAAACTGAGAAGCTGAAATGATGTCGCCGTTGAAAACAATTTCATGCTTGCTTAACTCAAGACATTTTTCGAATGAATCGAGATCGGTTATTCCTGTATACATCTGCTTAGCAGTTCTCGGATGGATAACTATCTCTTCTATCGGAAAATTATTAAATTCAGGAAGAAGCTGAAATACAGCATCCGGAGCATCGAATCCGAGACGCATTTTTATGGAGACTTTACATTTTAAAAGCGGAATAGATTTTTCAAGAAAAGAAATTATCAAGTGAGGGTATCTCAAAAGACCTGAACCTTTATTTTTGTTGACCACCATCGGGAAGGGACATCCCAGATTCCAGTTTACAGTTTTGTATCCGGCATCATAAAGCGCGTTGGCAATAAGAACAAAGTCTTCATGATTGTTGCTTAATATTTGCGGAACTGTCGGCATCAAACATGGATTTCTGAGATCAAATTCACGAAGAAATTTATTGGTCATGTTTGCGCTTGCTGAAGCTGCAACGAATGGTGCAACCGCGTAGTCGAATCCGTTGAAATTGCGGGCGAAAGCCGAACGGTATGCCTTGTCTGTTATTCCGCGCATCGGAGCAAGTATTAAAGTATTATGCATTGTTATCCTGTTTGAGTCATTCGTGAGGAATTGCAATATTCTGCAATATAATTATTTTGATAAATCTCTAATTCTTTTAATTTCACTTCGTTTTAGGCCTATTTTTTTCATAAAAAGAGAATGCAGTTCAGGAGAATTCTTTTCGAAATTTCTGTGCCATTCCATAAAATTATCGAATTTAATCCCTGCTTTTTTAAGAATTTCTGAAATGGATTTATTTCTGTTTTCAGAAGTATAATCTGAAATCTTGATTTTTGAAAGTTTGATGATTACTTCCTGTTGCATTTTTAAAGAGTGAATTTCATTGTTAATTTCATTTAATCTTTTTAAAAGAATTGATTGAATATCGCCCTGTCCTGCGTCAGAAACTATTTTTTTTATTTCCGAAAGAGCTAATCCGGCGCTTCTATGTTGTAAGATGGTTTTGAGTTTTTCGGCGGATTTCTCTGAATATAAACGGTATCCGTTGGATAATCTCTGATCCGGTTTCAGCAGACCCTCGGAATCGTAATAGAGAATAGCTGAACGCGAGATGCTGTATTTTTTTGCAAGTTTTCCTATCGTATACAAGGAACACCCCGGTAGATTTAGTTTTTACTGAATAATTATTTAAATTCTCATTTGATACATATGCAGTATTTAAAAATATTTTATAATTTATCAAGCTCTTTTAAATTTGATATAATCATTCAAGAGTGCGAAATCAATTACTTCGAGAGAGAGTTGTCATTCCTGAATGACAGTAAAAAATATAAAAATTCTTTATTTTTTCATTCATAAAGCTTAACATTATAAGATATTGATACGGATTCTTGGTCGAGAGGTTTTCGTTTGAGTAAATACGGTGTCAGCCTGATTCTTCTGGTTGAAGATGAAGCTATAATAGCAATGGAAGAAGCCATGATTCTTCGTTCCGAAGGTTACGAAGTTGTTCAGGCTTTTTCCGGGGAAGAGGCTGTGCTTATTGCCGGGAGAAGGAACGCTTCGATAGATATGATCTTAATGGATATTGATCTGGGCAGCGGAATAGACGGAACAGAAGCCGCAAGACAGATTCTTGAATTTTGCGATATTCCGATTGTTTTTCTTTCTTCACACACAGAAAAAGAAATAGTAGATAAAACGGAAAAAATAACATCGTATGGATACATTGTTAAAAATTTTCCTCCGATAATTTTAAACACTTCCATTAAGATGGCGCATAAACTGTATTTGGAAAAGAAAAGAGTAAAAGAGAGTAATGATGCACTTGCAGAAATGAATGAAAACTTAAAAGCCGTCAACAGTGAGCTGATCAAGTGGCGTCTTGAGGAAGAAAAACGCTCGAAAGAATTGCGCGAAAGCGATAGAAGATTCCGGTCTATAGTCGAAGGAGCGCCGGTTCCCATATTCATTCAAACAGATAAAAAATTTGCTTTTTTAAACCATACCGCACTTAAATTGTTCGGAGCAGTCGACCATGCTGAACTTATCGGCAAAAATGTATTTGAACGTTTCCATCCCGACTATCATGACAAGATAAATGAAAGAATAAAAAAAATTAATGAAAAAGGCAGTCCAGTCCGTGACTTCTTTAAACAGCGTTTTATACGTTTGGACGGAAGTGAAGTATGGGTCGAAACTGTCGGTGAACCTGTCGAATATGAAGGCAAAAAAGGGGCAATTGTCTTTGCAAGAGAAATTGCAGCAGCTTCAAATGCCGGAGATGCATTGCTGGCGGAAGAAAGTCATTATGATAGTCTTTTTGAGAACAACCATGCGGTGATGCTTTTAATAGATCCTGAAAGCGGACAAATATACGATTCAAATCCTGCAGCTGTTCGTTTTTACGGATGGACACGTGAAGAAATATGTAGAATGAAAATATCTGAAATTAACACTCTGTCTATTGAAGAAATTAAGGCAGAGATGAATCTTGCAGTAAAACTGAAGCGGAATCATTTTCATTTTAAGCACAGACTTGCTGACGGAAGTGTGCGTAACGTGGAAGTTTATAGCGGACCGATTACTGTAAAAGGAAAACATCTCTTGTATTCAATCGTTTATGATATAACGGAACGCTTGGCCGCAGAAGATAAAATAAAAGCACTTCTTGCAGAGAAAGAGATAATAGTGAAAGAAGTTCATCACCGGGTTAAAAATAATTTGAATACGATATGTTCATTTTTAAATCTTCAATCCGCTAAAAGTACAAATCCTGAAACCCATGAAGCTCTTTCGGAAGCATGCGGAAGAGTGCGGAGTATGGGGATTTTGTACGAAAGACTTTCTTTTTCCGAGTATGACGGAAAAATGCGTGTTAATGAATATTTTCCTGCACTTATCCGTAATATTACGGAAGCTTTTGGTCTAGGTGAAGAAATTTTAATTGAGTCGGTTTTTGACGAATCGGAAATTAAAACAAAAACAATGTTCAGTCTGGGCATTATCGTTACCGAGCTCGTTTCAAATTCTATCAAGTATGCTTTTTCTGACAAGAAGTACGGAAAAATAACTGTTAGAATATATTCTGATAAGGAAAAATTTTATCTTTTGGTTTCTGACAACGGCAGCGGAATAGATGAGGCGGAAAATGTCTCCGGTTTGGGGATGAGGCTTGTCGAAATGCTTGTTCAGCAGATGGATGCAAAAATGAAAAGATCAAATGAAGGCGGAACGAACTATGAGATATCATTTGTTCCCGAGCCTTAAATTAAGTCCGATTCTAAAATAATACTTGTTTTTAGATCATGTGATTAAATAGATAATTTATGAAGAAATATGAAAAAGCGCTTATTACCGGGGCTTCGTCGGGAATCGGTTTAGCCATTGCTAAAGAACTTATAATGATGAATATCTCAGTAATCGGCATTGCCCGGGATTTTTCTAAAACTGAATTTTCCGACGGGCGTTTTGAAAAGATCGAATGTGATATTTCGGATTTAAGTAATTTTGAGAAAATTCTGGTTCCGATTGAAAAGAAGCATGAAGTGGATGTTCTTATAAATAATGCAGGGCTTGCGTATTTTGCTCCTCATGAAGAATTGAGTCTCAAAAAAATTGATGAAATAGTTAAGGTGAATTTAACCGCACCGATGCTTGCATGTAAAGTATTTCTCCGCTCTCTAAAAGAGAAGAAAGGTCTTATTGTAAACATTTCAAGCGTAACAGCTAAATCTCCATCACCGTTTGCCGCCGCCTACGGCGCTGCAAAAGCCGGAATCAGCGCTTTTTCTAAATCGATATTTGAAGAAAACCGCAAACATGGACTCAAGGTTACAACGGTTCATCCGGATATAGTAAAAAGCGGTTTTTACAGAAATGCTTTTTTTGCTGAATCAGATGATCCTGAAGCGTTTATTGAATGTGAGACTGTGGCTAAGACCGTATCCGACATAATAAAAGTGGATAACTATGCAGTTATTTCAGAAATAACAATTCTCCCACAAAAGAAAAAAATAGGACGAAAAAATCCCTCAAAATGTGAAAATATTCACAAATAATCGAATTAATCACTTGACTAATTCTCACTTTTTTTAACATTTGTTTACATGGTTGAAATAAAAGACGTTCCAAAGCCGACAATTGAAAGAATCTGTAAAATATATCAGGTTCTTGGTGATCTTGAAAAAGAAAAGGCGGAGACTGTAACATCATCCCGGCTTGCCGACTTAATCGGTTTCAGCTCTCACAGCATCAGAAAAGATCTGAGCCTCATCGGTTTTACCGGAAACAACGGTGCTCGTTATCAGGTCAAAAAGTTGAAAGAGCTCATTGGAAACGTTCTCTGTTTTGACCGTCAGAGAAAAATTTGCGTGGTCGGGCTTGGTCGTATCGGAAGTGCGATTCTTAATTATCCGAACCTCAAGGAAAGCGGTTTTGAAATCGCAGCGGGTTTCGATTCAAGCGTCAATAAGCTTGAGACTTTGAAAACCGACGTTAAGCTTTTTCCGGCATATCAGATCCCGGAAATTGTTAAGCGCGACGGAATCGATACGGCGGTTCTTGCTGTTCCATCCGAAGCGGCGCAGAGTTCGGCTGAAAGGCTTGCTGAAGGCGGAATAAAAGGCATTCTTAATTTTACTCCGGCAAACATCAGGCTTAACGCGAAAGAAATATTTGTAGCAAATATCGACCTTGTAAACGAGTTGAGAGTTGTTTCGGTGATGTCCGATCTCTCTTTTCGTTCAGGTTCAAAATAAGGAGGATTATTATGACAGGAAGAGTTTTTAATTTTTCAGCAGGACCATCGGTACTACCGGAATCCGTTCTCAAACAGGCAGCAGAGGAAATGCTCAACTATAAGGGCACTGGGATGTCCGTTATGGAGATGACTCACCG
>JAKPJF010000061.1 GCA_029554345.1 Spirochaetota bacterium
TTGTCGGATAATACAATACTCAGTTTTTCGTCCTTGTCATTTACTCTGTTTTTATGTTTAAACGACCCCATTACCACAACAGGGAATTCAAGCCCCTTTGACTGGTGAATCGTAAGAAAAGGAATACGCCCTTTGGGGAAAGGTACTTCGTCATTTTCAAATTCACGTTCATGTCTACGGTAGAGGTTATACAAGTATGATCCGAAAAATGAATGCACAATGCGTTTCTGTTCAAGATCGTACGCGGTAATTATAGACTTAAACTCATCAAGATAAATATCTATATATTGCGCGACGAGAGAGAGATTATATAACGGAGCCTCATCTTTGTCGTGAGATTCGACGATATTTCTAAAATGATCAAGTGCCATTATGCGGTAGAAAAGGTCAAGAAGGGTCCAGTCAAGAGCAGTCGCGCTGTTGATTATATACTTCAGATTAAACGGATCATTTTTCAGGATACGGCGCTCAACCGATTTCTGCATTGATTTACTTATAAGCGTTTTTTTGCAAATCTCCGATAAACCGTGAATTCCGCTCAACTCGGAAAGGAGTTTGTTGTCAACAGGAGTCTCCATTTCAAACTTCTTCTTTTCAGAGTATTCAAGAAGTTTCGCATAATCGTTTTTGGATAGATCGATTTCTGCGTGTTTTTGCTTAATGAACAACGCGGCAAGAGGATCATTTTCAATTATATCAGATGCGATTTCAAATGATTCATCCATCAGATTCTTGAAATCATTTATCTCTCTGCCGGAATATCCCGAATTGAATTTCCCGAAAATGTGTGCGAATAACCCGAAAATCAGCTTTGCTTCTTCTGTTGCAAGAAATGTTCCCGCGCGAGGAGCATAAATACGAAGGTTTCTCCGTTCAAGAGCTTCTTTGCATTCGGTAACGGCTTTTCCTCCAAGGCTTGGGAAAAGAAATGCGATTTTATTAGGATTGTCCACGACGCCGTTTTTTATCAATTGTGCAACTTTGTCGGCTATTTCTTCCGCCGTATCCTCAACAGTGCTCACTGAAGTTTTAAAGACACAAGGTTCAGATGACGTATTATAAGAATTGATATTTTTTTCAACCCGGTATTTTCTGGAACTTTCGTCATCTACCCAGACATCATTTTGCATAAATCGAGTATAAGTTTCTACAATGTTTTTTTGTGAACGGTAATTCGTAACAAGGGGAATGGTTGTGGTTTCCGAAAATAAATATTTTTTGACTCTTTCTGGAAACTGAACAAAGTTTTCAACCGTAGCACCGCGAAAACGATAAAGAGCCTGATCATCATCACCCACAACGCATATATTTTTAAAGCCTTTTGAAAGTTCAAAAACTATTTTTTCCTGTACAGTATTTGTATCCTGATACTCGTCGATAATTACATGTTTAAAAACATTTTGTGCATTATCAGACTGCTGTAAATACTTAAGTGTAGCCTGTTGAAGAAGAGAAAGATCTGTGCGAGATGGAGAATCTGATAGACTCTTTAGGTATTCTTCATAAATCTCTAGAAGATATAAAAATTCTTTATCATCTACTTTTTCAATTGTATTCTTCCATTCTGAAAGACTTGGAGCTTCTTCAGAAATACGATTGAAAAAAGATACTAGATTCGTAATGGCATTAAATTTTGATCCTGAATTTTTACCTAATAACTGATTAATTCTTTGATAAAAGAATAGCGGGGGATTTTCATTATTATCATCAAATTGAAGCTGAACAATATCGCGAAATCCTTTTCCTTGGTATAGATAAAAAAACTGTGTTAGCTCGTCCATAATTATCGGAGGACGATGACGTTCCCGAGTTGTGCTGATCCGTCTTTCCTGAAGTAGCTTTTGGCAGAGCGAATGAATTGTTCCGATGTACATTCTTCCGATGTCATATGAGATCCCGGATTCTGCAGAGGCATAGCTTAATAATATATGCAACCCCTCTTTCAGCTGGGTTGCCGCTTTTCGTGTAAATGTAGAAAGAAATATCTCTTCGGGTTTAATATTTCTATAAACAATTAGATTGAAGGTACGCCAGAGTAACACTCTTGTTTTGCCTGAACCTGGGCCTGCTGGAAGATAAAGCGGACCCTCATCAAAAAGAATTGCATTCTTCTGAAACTCATTTGGTGAAAATCCATGTATTTTCCAAAAATATTCTATAGATTTCATTAACCTTTTACTCCATTTTCATATATTATATTTATATGATCCGCCCCTACTCAATACGTTCAATCACCGCTTTTCTTTAATGTTTCGAATAAATCCAAAAATTTATCCTCCATGCACATCTTCCGTATAATAACATTTTCCGGCATAGTCAACAATGTTTTATTTACATACATAGAAGGAATCTTTTTCAAGATTCCTTCTATGTTAAAGCTTAATGAATCACTGGCTTAACAGGTACATTTATCTTTCTTGCGGCATGAAGATTATCAAACAAATGTTCAATATGCTGACCTCTGACAGTCAAAGAAGCTCTTCTTATATAAACTGACTTGTCTGAATATTCCTCCCCGCTGACGAGTTTTCCTTCAGTATCATAAACTTTCCGCTCACTCTCGCAGTCATCATAGACTTCGTGAAGAATAAAATATTTGATCAGACCCATTGTCGGCAGAGTCCCATGAAATTCGCTTACTGCCTTGTTTATTCTTTGTCTAATTGTTATGCTCTTTTCCATTTCGCTCATCAGACTGAAATTCTCAGGAAGAGACATACGTCTCAGTCTTTCAAGTCCCATTATCGCATAAGCAAAAATCGGACTTGGAATCTTTCTATCTGTTTTAACAAATAGATAAGGTTTGAAGTGTTCTCTTTCAATAGCTCTCTGCTTTTCAGTTTCTTCAGCAATATGTTTTTCAATATCCTTTTTTGTCTGTTTTATTAATATATCGACTTCACATTTTTCGATTCCGAGACCTTTGTGAATATTTTCTATGATATGCTTCATGCTCATATCCCCTTTCATAAATGCATCAAATCTCCTTATACCTTTTGCTATGTTTTTATAACCTAATAGCGAAAGGAACATATACTTACTCATATTTTTTTCTTTCATCATGTTCATTACATAATTCTGAATTGTGTACATAAAGCCTCCTGTTTAATTATTACGGCACTGCTTCGTGCCGGCCATTTCTCCGCGCGGCGGGAACTTCAGAAATTCACATTCAAACTGTCCTGCAATATCCGCAAGTTCCGCTTTGCTTAATTCAAGTTCAACAATGTACAGACTATCGCTTTCTTTTGAAAAAGGAGATAATTCACTCGTAAATCTAACGGAAAGCAAACACATCCCTTCTCTCAATGAATACTCAAACGAAAGACACGGCTCGATAAAACTTAGAATTTGAGATACGGGATTCCTTCCATCCGACAAATCCCTGAACCAGGCAGCCGCTTTAATTAATTCAATCGTCAGAAGAGATGGATCAATTTTACTCCAGACTGTTTTGCCGTCATCAGCGTTCAGCATTATCTGAAGCCAGTTACTGTCATAGTATCCGTTTTCATCCGCAGGAAATTGATAACCTATTATGGTAAGTTCAATATACCTGTTTCCTTTTTCAATCTTGATCATTTCGCGCTCCTTCAATTATATTTTTGAAAGTGAAAAACGCGCGGCGTTTTAAACGGATAAAACGTTCACTCGTCATCCGTTTAAAATAATTCTGATTAATGAACATACAACCTCCTTTATTTAGTCACCAGAAAGGAAGTATCTGCACTATAAGATATTGTTGATCGGATTGGTACACCTCAGAGGTGGAGGTGAATGTTTTTTCAGGATTTATTAAAGATTATAAAATGAAATATTATAACAATAAGTGCATTGAATAACAGCATCTCAACTCAAACATTTTCCGCATTCGCCCATGAAGTACATCACTCTTTCAGAAATTTTGAAATTCAGTTTCTTTTCAATTTTCTTTTCTGCATCAGAAAATTCAAGAGCATCAACCGAAAAAAACCGGTGACACTTCCGGCAGTGAAGAAAGCATTTTTCCGAATGCTGGGGATAATAATATCTGACAAGACCGCATTCACACGAAACCGTTATAGAAGATACACAGCCTTTCTTTTCAAGATATTCGAGCCCTCTGTAAACTGTTGAAATATTTCCCATTCCGCCTGACGAATGAATTTCTTTAGCGCTTACAGGAAGAGCTTTCTTTTCAACAAATTCAAGAAGCGAATTTCTGATAGATGTATCTCTGACATTCATTTTAAAGAACCTCCGGATTCAAGAATTTCATTCCATATTTGTCTTGACCTTTTTTAATATTGCGAATCATTTGCATTTAGTCTTGAATCTTTGTCAAGTATTCATTATCAGCAATGGAGACTGTATGAAAAAAATAATTCTTTTACCTCTCATTTTAGCAATATGCGCATTTTCCGCATGCAGCAAAAAATCTGATGACAGCAAAGCAAAATTCACAGTCATTACGTCTTTTTATCCTGTTTATATAATCGCCAAAAATGTGGCTGCCGAAGCCGATGAAGTTAAAGTCATAAACATGACTCCTCCTATTACAGGCTGTCTTCATGATTATTCTATTACCGCAGGAGACATGAAGCTTATAGAAAAGGCCGATCTTTTTCTAATGAACGGAGCCGGAATGGAAAGCTTTTCACATGAATTAACTTCAAGATACCCTAAGATTAATGTCAGAACACTCGACCGGAATGTTGAAATATTTGAAGAGAATCCGCATATTTGGCTCAGTCTTGATAACATGATTAAAATGATATCAAACTGCGAAACGGTTCTTTCGGAAGCTGATGCTTCAAATTCAGCACTCTACAAAAAGAATGCAGAAAGATACATCGCGGAGATTAAATCACTTCAGAAAGAAATGCATTCAGCACTCGCAAAATACAAAGGCAGAAAAATTGTCACCTTTCATGAAGCTTTTCCATATTTTGCCAGAGAATTATCTTTTGAAATCGCCTCCGTCATAGAAAGAGAACCCGGAAGCGAACCTTCAGCGAAAGAGCTTGCCGAAACAGTTAAAATTGTAAAGCAGTCCAAAGTTAAATCAATATTCGCGGAACCTCAATATCCGAAATCAGCAGCTGAGACAATTGCAAAAGAAACAGGTGTAAATCTATTTGTTCTTGACCCCGCTGTAACAGGTCCTGATGATATTAACGCATATATCAATATTATGAAACAAAATCTTGCTGTTCTAAAAAAGGCTTTTGATTGAATAATCACTGCTCAACATCATGCAGCGGATGCAGCACAGTCATCCGCTCGCTTTCGGTTCAATTTTCCGGAAGAAAAGCACTTTCTGATATTGACCTGTCATTCTCATGCGGGGAACTGACTGCGATAATCGGGCCCAACGGCGGCGGAAAAACAAGCATTCTAAAATCAATTCTCGGAGAAATTCCCTATTCAGGAAAAATAGATTTCTGTATTTCTTCCGGCAAAAAAAAGCCGCGGATAGGATATCTTCCGCAGAAAATCGCCGTGCAGAAAGACTCGCCTGTAAGCGTATGTGATTTTCTTCTTCTTTCGGAAGGATATCCTTTCACATGGCTTCGCGTTTCTAAAAAGCGCAGAGAAATGAAAATCAAACAGCTCGGAATTGTTTCAGCAGAAAATCTCATAGACCGCCGTATTGGAGAACTTTCAGGCGGTGAACTTCAAAGAGTTCTTCTTGCAGCTTCAATCAATCCTGTTCCGGATATTCTTTTGCTGGACGAACCAGTCACAGCGCTTGATTCGAAAGGAATTGATATTTTTTATGAACTGATTTGCTCCCTCAGAAAAAAATTTCACATGACGATTCTCGTCGTCTCGCATGATATAGGTGCAATTTCAAAACACGCCGATAAAATGTATCTCATAAATGAAAAAGTAATAACTCACGGAACTCCTTCTGAAGTTCTTTCAAGCAGAGATTTCCGACGCGAAATGGGAGAAGTTTACTTCAGGCTTTCCGGAGCAAAATCAGATCACCATGTTTACGGCGGCTTATGATGCAGTTCTGGTACGCTATCATCGAAATGCTTCCTTTCGAATGGACAGAATACGGCTTCATGAAAACGGCTCTTCTTGCCGTCATGATAATTTCACCTGCAATAGCTCTCACCGGAACAATGGTTGTCGGAAACCGCATGTCATTTTTTTCTCATGTTATCGGACATTCAGCCTTAACAGGTCTTGCAGTCGGTCTTCTTTTTTCCGCAGCAGATCCGACACCTGTGATGATTCTTTTCGCAGTTATTTTAGCTGTTGCAATTAACATTTTTCTTTCTGTAACAAAAGCCGACGGCGACACTGTAATGGGAGTTTTTGCTTCCGCGACAACCGCGCTCGGAATAGCCCTTCTCAGCAGAGGGGGTTCTTTTTCAAAATACACGGTTTACTTAATCGGTGATATACTTTCCATAAACGCTTCAGAGATTGGATATCTTGCAGTCATTCTAGCGGCAGTAATTTTATTCTGGGTTTTCCTTTCAGGAAGAATTTCCCTGATAAGCGTTGAACCTTCTCTTCTTTACGGTAAAATCATCAATCCTTTCATAGTCAAAACAGCGTTCTCAATTCTTGTCGCACTAATAGTAATTCTTTCCATAAAATGGGTCGGAATTCTTATAATCAATTCTCTCTTCATTCTTCCCGCAGCAGCGGCAAGAATTCACGCAAAAAATCTCAGGACATACTTTGTGCTTTCAGCATTCATCGGTCTCATATCGGGCATCGCCGGACTGATGATATCATATTATACTGAAAGCTCATGCGGAGCAGCAGTAGTTCTCGTTTCCGCAGGAATATATGCCATATCCGTACTGCTGAAACACATAAGGCGCAGTATCTGATTCTGCGCCTTATAATAAATCTTATTAACCGGATAATTCTGACAGCGCTTTTAATTGCGCTGTCATTTCATTTTCATTTTTTCAAAACAGCATTAGCCGTTCTCTGAAATAAAGTACCGAGAAACAAAACTGAAACCATTACGACAACAATACCAAAAGCACCCGCAAGTGAAACAGCCCAGAAATTTTCACTTCCTGACAGGGTATAATCTGAAAGAGGCGTAACAAAAAGAGGTGCACTTTCTTTCAATATTCCAAGATTCCCGGCAGCTGATTCCAAGCCGTCAGGAAACGAACTCGCGAAAGGTGCAATCACTAGAGCCATTATAAAAGCCGCAAAGACAATGAAAGACTTATTCCATGCGCGGCTGTTTGCTTGAATTTTTCTGCCGGCAAAAACTGCCGCAAAAATCATAGTTGCAGAAGCTTCGGCAAGAGCTATCAAAGAATGAGGTTTCATCATCGCACCGAAAACATCTCCCGCAGAAGCTGCGGTTGAAATTGAAAGTTCAAGCGAACAAAGTGAAGCGGCTGCGATTACTGATAAAAATGAAACGATAAAGACTCCGCTCATCCGGCTGAAGGCGTTTTCATTTTTACTGAAAAAAGCCGCATACAGAATTCCGGGAAGACCCGCACCGACAATACTCATATTAACTATGTTAGCGCCTAAAACAGTCATTCCTCCGTCAGAAAACACAACAGCCTGAACCGTTACGATTAGCGCCATGGCTAAAATTCCGAAAGGCGTACCGAGCGCAATCGCGGCAAACGCCGCTCCGAGATAATGACCTGAAGTTCCGCCGCCGATCGGAAAGTTCAGCATCTGGGCCGCGAAAATAAAAGCCGCGACCGACGCGAAAAAAGAAAGCGACGGTTTCTTTTTTGATTTTACCGCAGCATAAGCTGCAAGTGCTAGACCTGTAACAGCGATTCCGGCCGTTACGGGACAAACTGCTCCGTTAATCATTTGTTCTGGAATGTGCATATCAATCCTCCGATTTCTTTAATTGCGCCGTAACGGCGTTATATACTTCACGCACGGGAACTCCGTGTCTTTGAGCTGCCTGTGCGCATTCTTCATATTCTGGCGAAAACTTCAGACATTTTCCGTTCATGTATCCTTTCTTAACAGATATTTCACCGTAAGAAGTCTTCACTTTCGAAATTGATCTTTCGAGTTCACTTCGCTCTACTTCATAACGCCTGGTACCGAAAGTTGTCGTTTCAGTAAAAATAATTTCTTCAAGCACGTCAACTTTTCCGCTTTCGCATAAAACACTGAGTACATGCCCAGGACGGCTTTTCTTCATGATTACCGGCGTAATAAAAACGTCAAGCGCTCCAGCATCTAATAACTTCGGCAATATACATGAGAATAGCTCTCCGCTCATATCATCGATATTAGTTTCAATCATCACCTTCTTTTCAGAATAATCCATTTCGCCGATAACTGCACGAAGAACATTCGGAACTTCAAGATTACGCTTTCCGAGTCCATATCCGGTTGAATCGATCTTCATTGCCGGAAAGGAAGAAAATTCTTCAGCGATACATTTTATAATCGCGGCACCAGTCGGTGTTGTCATTTCCTTTTTTATTCCGCTTGAATAAACGGGAATTCTTTTCAGAATTTCGGCTGTCGCCGGAGCAGGAACAGGAAAAACCCCGTGATCGCATTCGACTGTGCCTTCACCTAGATTGAGCGGAGATGATATTATTTTATCAGGCTTTATCATATTCAGGCATACAGCACTTGCGACTATATCAACAATTGAATCAATCGCACCGACTTCATGAAAATGAATTTCATCAATGCTTTTCGCATGAATCTTTGACTCTGCAGCTGCAATCTCATGAAATATTTTCAGACTGAGTTCTTTAACAGAAGAATCAAGCGGTGATGAATTAATAATATTAGAAATATCCGATAAATTTCTCGAATGATGGTGGTGGTGATGAGAATGATGCGAATGATCTTCTTCGATTATCACATTGAAATCAGTTCCGCTGATTCCGTTCTTTAAAGCTTTTTTAATCTCGATACGGTATCCATGAAGATGCAGCGAGTCAAGACTCTGCAGCAATTCTTTTTCATCGGCACCCAGATCTATCAGAGCTCCGACAGTCATGTCCCCGCTGATTCCTGCAAAGCAGTCAAAATACAAAACTTTATTTTTCACGCATCAATCCTTTATCTGTCTGTTTATAAGAGCCGCGGCATACCCCGCCCCGAACCCATTATCAATATTTACAACTGTGACTCCGCTTGCACAGCTGTTAAGCATCGCAAGCAAGGCGGCGATTCCGCCAAAGCTCGCACCGTATCCCACACTTGTAGGAACTGCTATTACAGGCTTATCAGTTAGACCACCAACGACGCTCGCAAGAGCTCCCTCCATTCCCGCGACAGCAATAACAACACCGGCGGAAAGAAGTTTGTCCCGCGCTGAAAGTAGTCGGTGAATCCCGGCTACACCGGCATCATAAACCCGTTCAACCTTATTTCCGGTTTTTTCAGCAGTGACCGCAGCCTCTTCAGCCACAGGAATATCGGATGTCCCGGCTGAAACAACAAGAACAGTTTTATTGTTCATCACCGGAGTTTTGTTTTCAATATAAAAAATTCCGGCTGTTTCGAAATATTCCGCCAGAGGAAAATGCCCAAGCATAAAATCCGCAGTTTCTTTCTTCATTCTGCTTGCAAGAATATTGCTCCCGCTTTCATTCATTCTTTTCACTATTGCAAGAATCTGTTCAGACGTTTTTCCGGGACAGAAAATCACTTCAGGGAAACCCGTCCGGATTTCGCGGTGATTATCGATCTTCACAAACCCCAAATCATCAAAAGGAAGATGACGTAGTTTTTGAAGAGCTTCTTTTGTATCAAGAGTTCCATTTCTGACTTCTTCCAGCAGATTGACAAGAATATCTTCCCTCAAATTTTATTCTCCTTAATTTCCCTGTTCATACTTCCGCTTGTAAAACCGTCAGCATCAACAGCAACATACACAAAGCCGAAAGACTTCAACGCGGATGATATCTTTTCAAGCATATTACTTTCAACAGCCGAAGGAAAATCTTTCTTCAAAAATTCAATTCTGGCAAGATTATCATGGCTTCTTACCCGAAAATCAGAAAAACCGAGTGATGAAATATAATTTTCAGACATATCAATACGCTTTAGTTTATCAGCATCTATTTCTTCGCCGTAAGGAATACGGCTTGCAAGACATGCCGATGATTTTTTATCTGCAGTCGGAAGTCCCAGTTTTTTAGAAATTTCACGTATGTCATTTTTTGAAACTGAACATTCGAGAAGCGGTGAAAGTATTCCAAGCTCTTTCAACGCCTTCATTCCCGGACGAAAATCAAAAACATCGTCTGCATTGCTTCCTTCCGCGATATTTTTTATCCCGTGCTTTTCAGCCTCAGAAATTATTTCCGAAAAAATATCCTTCTTACATAAATAACATCTATCAAAAGTATTTTTCTTAACTTTAGCAGATATGGAATTTCTTTCTATAATTATCTGCCTGATTCCGTATTCTTTACAAAATTTAATGCTGCCGTCAATATCCCGCCTTGGCATCAACGGAGAGTAATGTGTAAATGCGGTACACCGGCCTCCAAGAACTTCATGACATATTTTTAAAAGAAGAGAGCTGTCGCAGCCTCCTGAAAAAGCAACCGCGCAGTTACCGAGTTTAGCGAAATATGACACGAGATCATCGTATTTTTCAGGCATTATTTGAACTTTTCCTTCTGACTTCACTGTAAAACAAAATTAGAATTCTCAATATACCCGAATAGGCATTTGCAAGCAGAACAAAATGAAAACCCTCAGCTAGTTTTTCAGTATTTGTAATATCCGATAGAACATTTACCAGATAAAGAAGACTTATCGAAAAAACAGCCAGAAAGGAAATTTTTACAGAACGTGCGAATGCAAAACGCGACAGCTTTCCTGCGACAATTGTCAGTCCGTAAACAGCCAGAACAAATAAAAGAGACATTGAATTAAAATACATCTTATCACCTTCCTTTATAATATCGCATAAAATTACTGAAGTCGTCCTTCCTTATCGGATAGAACCAATTCCTGAAACAAATTAATCGATAGTAATCGCCATAATTATTCAAGTCAATTAATCTTTAGGCCGATTGCCTTATTTCAGGCAATCGGCATTTAATTATTTTCTGTGATCCCGTGCGTACAGCTTTACTAAACGGCTCAGGTCTTTCTCTTTTTTCTTTCTTTCGAGATGACCTTTTTCACTTAACCTGCTTTCAAGATACACGAGTTCAGCCTTCATATCGAGGTAATTCATATAACGTGCTTCGCTTATGACGCCGCTTTCAACGAGTTTAGCGACCGCACATCCCGGTTCTCCGTTATGAGTACAATCAGTAAATCTGCAGTCTGACGCAGCCTCTAATATATCCGTAAACGATGAATTAAGACTTTCCTGACCTCCCCACAGCTGAAGTTCGCGAAGACCCGGCGTATCGATCAGCATCACTCCGTTTTTCAAAACAACGAGCTCCTTATGCGTCGTTGTATGGCGTCCCCTGAGATCATCCTCCCTTTGAATGCCTGTTTTCATATATCCCTCACCAAGAAGAGAATTTACAAGAGCAGATTTTCCGACACCCGAAGGTCCGCTGAAAGCGATGGTGGAAAAAGGATCAAATTTATTCAGCAGTTCGTCAACTCCCTCACCGGTTAAAGCACTTACGGCAAAGACCTGAGCATCGCCCGCAATATTCCGGGCTTCCGAAACAGCTTTCGCCCTGTCTTCTGCGATATCGCATTTATTCAGAACAATTACCGGAGACGCTCCGCCCTCTCTTGCCATTGACAAATATCTTTCGATACCCCGCAGACTGAAATTTCGACCTCCGTCAAGACCGCAGACAATGCAGAGATAATCTATATTAGCGGCAATTATCTGCTCCTCCGTAAGAACACCTGCTTCTTTTCGAGAGAAACGGCTTTTTCTCGGAAGTAGTTCTTCAATAATAAGAATTCCGCCTCCGTCACGGCACGCGACCCAGTCTCCGATGGTCGGATAATCCGCACGTGACTCTGATTCAAAAATGAATCTTCCTGACACCTGAGCCTGCAGAGACCCGTTTCCGGCATCAGCTTCATAAAGATGACGTGCTTCTTTGATAATTCTTGCAGGAATCAAACCCCGCTTCCTGAATTCTTCAAAATCTTTTTCATTAGCGGTTTTCCATCCCAGGGCTTCAATTTTCATGACCAGCCGCCTCAAGAAAATTTTCATTTCTTGTTAATAATATTCTATAACAGTTTGTGATGCGTGATTTTATAATTATGAACATAATATTCTCCTATTGTGAATACACACGTATGACGCACGGCTGGCGTGCGTAAAATAAGGACAATGCTCCTGTTCATTCAACGAGAACTATTCGTTTCGGATGTTTCCGGCGGGATAAATCAAAGGAAAAGAATCACAAAGATTATCCCCTGAACAGGAACATCTCTACTGCAATATCCATCCAATTCCTCCATAATTAAAACAAGTGTCTGTCAAAAATATTTTCTGTCAAGATAAAATATATCCAACCGATTTAAACATCAAACTCAAATTTACTTTAAAGTGATTATTTCAATATCGACTTTCTCAGGATAAAGTCTTGAAGAAAGATATTCCTTTATCTTATCCGCTTCTTTAGGATTCAATTTCGAAAGCATGACAACCTTCACTATCAATTTACTTTTTGATTTTCCGTTTTCTACAGAAGAAACTTCGCTGAACTCAAGCGACTTCATTTGCGGATAGAACAAACGCAGCTCTTTCTCTACGAAATTCAGCTTAGATGATACACTTTTCTCTGAAATAATTTCATTCTCAAGGAATTTTATTCTTTCCAATAATTCAGTTTCACGTTTAGAAATTTTTTCATCCTCGCCTCTCTGAAGACGAAACGAATCAATTATACGAAGCTCCGCATCTTCTATTTCGTATTTTTTCATGGCATCAGAAAGATATTTCTCCATCTCTTCCGTAACAGGTTTTCCAGCCGTTGTAAGTTCTATTACATGTTTTCCGCGTTCTCTGTAAATCTTTGTTTTTAAAAGTGCTGTCTCCGGAAACAAGAATGTTTTTTCGATAAAAACATCTGTCTTTTTTCTGAATGACGATACGGAAATAACATCATACGCTATAAAAGCACTTGGGATCAGAACAATTATTGCAATGGCATATACATAGCGGTGAATTTTCTTCTCTTCAGTTTTATCAAGAAATTTTTTCTTTTTGAAATCAAGATATCTTACCATAACAAAAGTTGCGATACCAATACAGACGCTGTTAATAATATATAAATATAAAGCACCGGCGAAGTACTTCCAGTCACCGTTTGCAATTCCAAAACCGGCAGTGCAAAGCGGCGGCATCAAAGCTGTTGCAATAGCCACTCCCGAAATTGTGCTCAGAGTTCTTTCTTTTCTTGATGAGGCGATTATACCGGCAGCACCTCCGAAAAAAGCTATTAGTGCGTCATACAAAGTCGGATAAGTACGTGCGAGAATTTCGGACTGTGCTTCTTTGAGCGGCGAAATTAGAAAATAAATTGTTGAAGCCAAAAGACTGACAACAGTCATTAATGCCAGATTTCTGAGTGATCTTTTCAGCAATGCAAAGTCATATGTTCCAATTGAAAAACCCGCACCCATTATCGGTCCCATTATCGGAGAAATAAGCATTGCGCCGATTATTACAGCCGCAGAATTGATATTCAAGCCGACTGATGCTATCAGCATGGCAAAAATGAGCATCCACATGGTTGATCCGGCAAATTCAATATTTTTGGTTATATACTGAGGAGTAACCTTTTTATCTGTATCTGCTTCAAGATGAAATATTTTACCAAGAAATGATCTAATTCCGTTTTTTCCCATAGAAACGCCTTATTACAAAAATATCCCGTATCGGGTATTAAAAGTATTTACTTCTTGAATTTTTTCAAGAACGAAATACAATCATGAAATATGCGCTTTATCAATCTTTTAATTATTTTCGTTTTTCTGTTTTGTTCATGCCGGGAGGAGAAAATAGCCTTTGTCGGCACTCTATCAGGCACCGGGAGTAAAACTGGATTATATGCAAAAAACGGTCTGGAAATTGCTGTCGATGAAATAAACACTTCCGGAGGAATCGGCGGCAGCAAAATCGTCCTAGATATTTTCGATGATAAAAATAATCCGTCAATCGCCGAAGGCATAGATTACGGAATTGCGATAAAAAACTATAAAATAATAATAGGTCATAACACCAGCGAAATGTCAAAAGCGGGTCTCAAAGCAATAGGAAACAAACAAATTCTTATGATAAGTCCATATTCGGCTTCGGACAGCCTCTCCGGGCTAAATGATAATTTTATCAGAATCATCCCGGCAAGCCGCAGTCAGGCGGAATTCACGGCAAGATTTGCCAAGCGTTCCGGTTATAATAGAATATATGTTATATATGATAAAACCAATGCCGCTTATTCTTCCACTTTTATTAAATATTTTTCTGATGAGACAGGAGCATCTTCGATCATTCATAAAACCTTTTTTGAATCTGCTGACGAAAACACTCTTACGGAGATTCTTTACCGAAGCTCAATCATTAATCCCGATTCTTTTCTTATCCTGACATCAGGACAAACTCTTGCCGTTATTTGCCAGTTGCTTAGAAAAAACGGATTTCGCCAGCAAATATTCACCTCAGGAGCAGCAGCCAACGAAGAGTTAATTGAAAACGCTGGAAAACATAGTGAGGGTATCATATTCTCACATTTTATAAACTTTAACATTGATTCACAGCAAAGCAATGTTTTCAAAGAGAAATATTTATCAAAATTCGGAGAAGAACCTTCTCTGGTCTCACTTCTTGCGTATGACTCGATAATGATTTTAAAACAAAGTATCGAGGAAAATGAACTTAGTATTGAAGATGCTTCGGTCGATGAAATAAAAGAATCAATTATCAGAAAAAAAAATTTTTCTCTTTTAACGGGATCATTTTCAATAAACTTAAACGGAGACGCTGAAAGAAAAACTTATCTTTATAGAATCTCCAAGGGGAAATATGTTCTTATCGAGAATTAAAGCAATTAAATCTTCTGCTGTCTTTATATCTTCCGTATGCATTTTATCATGCACCAATCATGCAATCGACATTGGAGTTGCTTCAACTCTCAGCGGAAAAAATTCCGACCTCGGCATTCACTGTAAAAACGGAATAATTCTCGCAACAGAAGAAATCAATCAATCCGGGATTCTGGGAAAAAGAAAAATTAAACTTTATATTTCAGATGATAAAAATTCGCCGGAGGAAGCAGCTGCGATAAATTCTGATTTCATCGGAAAAGGAGTAAATCTGATTATAGGACACAGTACAAGCGAAATGTCAAAAGCAGGTCTTTCATCGATAAATGGAAAAGATTTTCTTATGATATCACCGTCTTCAAGTTCAGATTATTTTACCGACAAGGATGATAATTTTTTAAGAGTCTGCTCCACTACCAAAAGTGAAGCTATTGCCGTAGCAGATAAAATTTCATCATTAGATCTCAAGAAGATTGTTATCATATATGATTCATTAAACAGAACCTATTGCGAATCATATATAGGCTTTTTTACAGAATACACCGGCTCAAAAAGCATAACACCTTTTCTCGTTAAAGAATATTCTTTAACTGACAACAAATCAATTGAAAATGCCGTAAATGATATAATCAGAATCAATCCGGATACTGTTCTCGCTCTTTTTTCAGCTCATGATCTCACAAAATTTGCACAGAAAATACGAAGTAAAAAAAGCAGCATTCCCATCTTCACCGGAGGCTGGGCAATGACATCATACCTGACTTCATACGGCGGAAAATCCGTCGAAGGAATTAAAGCTGTATTATTCTACGACACAGAAAACAAACATCAATCGCTCCTAAATTTCAGAAAAAAATATAAAGAAAGATTCGGCACTGAAGCAACTTTTTCTTCTATATATGGATACGATTGTGTTTATCTTTTATTTCAGTCTTTCAGAAAAAACTATTTATCTCCTGAAGAAATAAAGAAAAATACCATCGAAACAAGAAGATTCGATTCTCCTGCAGGCGAATATCTTATAAACCGCTATGGAGATGCACAACGTTCTGCGAATCTTGTTGAAATAAAAAACGGACAGATTATTAAAAGCAAATGAAAACAAAAAGCAAAAAATCAATTTATAAACTCTCCATAGCTTTTACAATTATTATCTTTTCATTATTGTTTCTATTTCTGTTTATTTCTATAAATCATTTCTCTGACAATCTCATCAGAACAAACGACCTTAATTCCCTGACTTTAGCCGGAAACATGTCCAATGAGTACGAACGCTTTTTCAAACAAACAGTAAATCAGCTGAAAATCATCAATGATAACATATCCAGGCAAACTATACATAACAGCAAGATAAACGACTATTTGAGAAATATTGCAGCAGTAAACAATTCTTTTGAAGAAATTTTCATACTTGATAATAATGGAACAATTATTAATCATTCATATGATACCAATTTTTACGATTCCTTTGACTACTCATCACAGAAATATTTCATTAAAAGCAAAGAAACCGGAAAACCCTATTTTTCCGATTCTTTTGTTTCTTTCAAATCAAACAACATCTGTTTCACTATATCTGTTCCCGGAAACAATTATACAGTTTGTGCAATAATCAATATTGAAACCCTCACTTCATCAATTGATAAAGAATTTGCAAACACCGGAATCTGGACGACAATAACAGATAGAAATGGAAACATAATCTATCATCCAATTAAGGATTATTCAGAACAAAGGCGGAATATTAAGAACGAAACACATATTTTTGAGGCTTTATCAGGAAAAATCGGAAGTTTTGATTTCTATACCGATGATAATAAAAACAGAGTAAGCGTTTATCCAGTAACTTCCCCGGAATGGACTGTTTCAATTTACAATAATTATGACAAAATCACCGCCCCCGCTAAATCGATGAAATTACTTCTTATTTTTGCATTCTCTCTTGCTGCGCTTTTTCTTTTTCTAACAATATACTATTTCAAAATCAGATTCATTTTACCTCTAAACAGAATCGCTTTGCAGATGTCATCAATATCTGACGGAAATTACGGAATAAAGCTTCTGCATTCTGATTATTCTGAGATCAACGGATTCTATGAAATTTTCACCCAAATGGTTCTTTCTGTTTCATCAAGAGAAAATGCCATTTTAAAATCAGAGAACCTCCTTGACAAAATATTCAAAACAATGCGTGACGCAATTACAGTCTGCGATAAAAACGGAAATATAACTTTTATGAATCCCACTGCAAAAAAATATTCAGGATTATCTGTAGGAGACAACATTTTCAAATCAAAAAATCCATCTATCATATATTCCGACTATAAGGATGAACCAATTGAAAAGAATCTTCTTCCTTTGTATGACGCTTTTAAAAGCAAAACAAACCAGACCGGAATTTACAAAATGCAGTTTGCCGACTCTGCATTCAAATGGGTTTCGGAATATGTCTATGCTTTCGAGGATGACGATCATAATTTTGACGGAATGCTTTCTTGTGCGGCAGACATTACCGAACTCAAGGTTTCGTCTCAAAAAATATCAGACACTCTAAGAGAAAAAGATATTCTTTTAAAAGAAATCCATCACAGAGTCAAAAACAATCTTCAGATCATATCATCGCTTTTATCTCTTCAGGCTAATACGATTAAAAATGCCGAGATAACTTCTATTTTATCCGAAAGCCGTAATAGAGTAAAAACCATGGCTCTTATTCATGAAAAACTGTACCAGTCAACAGACCTGACCAGAATTGAAATCCGCTCATATCTCAAAAATCTGGTTCAGCAGATTTTTGCGGGAAGTTCTGCTGACATAAGACAAATTTCTTACGAAGTCCGCTCAGACAATGTTTTCATGTCAATCGATGACGCGGTTCCATGCGGACTTATAATAAACGAATTAGTCTCAAACTCAATTAAACACGCCTTTAACGATGGTAGAAAGGGACGGATTATTGTAGAATTTCTACTGCTTCCTAACGGAAAAAGATCTCTTGCCGTTGCCGATGACGGCGAAGGAATTCCTCATAATTTCGATATCGATAAAACAGACAGTCTTGGAATGAAACTCGTTTCTTCTCTTTCAAAGCAAATCGGAGGAGAACCGAATATTATAAGACAGGATAACGGAACAGCAGTCATCATTATCTTTTAGGCTTAATATGTTATCTAAGGTATTCGTCGAACATTTCCGGCACAAAACAACTGCATAATTTATCAGAACTTTACAAAATATTTAAATAGATTATCTATATTAATGTTAAACACTCCTAGCCATGGAGTGTTTATGATGTCATTCACTGAAGAAAAAAATGAAGTGCTTTCCGGATTGAAGACAATTATAAGGAGCTTAAAAGATAAACAACACGGAGAAATCATAGCCAAAATAGCTTCGACATATTATTATACAAAATCGGATTCAGCAGTACTTGAGATAGCCGAAGATATGGAAAAAATCGCTGATGTTCAGGCGATAGGAATAACTGACAAATCCGGACATATAATCGGACTTATCTCGAGAAAAATACTTTTCGATTTTCTAAGCAAGCCATTCGGCAGAGATCTTTATCACAGCAAAACTGCCGGTGAAATATGTTCAAACTGCTTTGTATATGATTATCAGAGCAACATCTATTCTATTGCCGAAGAAATCGAAGAAAAGCATGGTCTTAAAAATGATAAATATTTTGCAATATCAAAGAAAGGCATATTTTACGGAATTTTTTCTACAAAAGACATACTTATTTATCTTTCAGGAATTACACAGAAAGATATTCAGCTTGCGCGTAAACTTCAAAGCAACATTGTAAAAGAAGATTTGATATTCGAAAACACATCATTTTCAGTGTGCGCAGTTAACCGGTCTGCAAAAGGAGTCTCCGGAGATTTTTACGATGTAAGAGAATATAGAGGAGGAAGATGGCTGTTTACGCTGTGTGATGTTTCCGGAAAGGGTATTTCGGCATCCCTCGTTACTTCAGCAATCGGAGGTCTTTTCAGTGCGTATGATTTTTCATCAGGTATATGCACCTTTATTCAAAAAATGAATTCTTTTCTTCTTTCAACTTTTGGAAACGAGAAATTTGTCACAGGAGTCTTTGCGGACCTAAATGAACAAACCGGAGAACTCACAATCTTCGACATGGGTCATTCACTCATATATCTTTTCAGAAACGGTAGATTCTTCAGACTAACCACTTCACAAGACAACAATATTCCTTTAGGAATAGCAGATAATGAAAACAGTATTCCTTCCGATAAAATCAAATTAGAAAAATATGATCTTTTTATGCTGGTGACAGACGGTCTTATTGAACAAGTCAATGAATCTGGAGAGCAATACGGTTCAGTAAGATTCGCGGCAAACGTCGGGAGATACGCCGAAAGAGGGATTGATACTATTAAAGATGAATTGCTCAAAGACATTTCAAGATATAAGGGACGCCAGCCTCTTCACGATGACATGACGATGATAATTCTTTCTTTCAAAAACAATATATCCGACTGATAATTTCTGTTTCAATACGCCAGATCAGAACATAATTCTTTTCTATAATCTTTCAAATTATACTTGAATCATTACGCATATTCTGAAATCATAAATACATGGATCATGAACTCCTGATTTCAAAATTTAAATCAGCCAACACCGGAATTAGCGGTTCGGATGAGTATTTAAACTGCTCTGTAGTCGCACTCGTTTTAACGGACGGAACGCCTCAATTCCTTTTTGAAAAAAGAGCCGAAGGAACACGTCAAGGCGGAGAAATTTCTTTTCCCGGCGGAGTTATAGATACATCCATCGACAAATCACCTTATGATGCAGCACTTCGTGAAGTCGAAGAAGAAACTGGCATATCACCGGAAATGTTTTCTAAACTTCTGCCTCTTGATACAATCATTTCTCCGATGGGAGCTCTAGTTCATCCTTTCGCCGGATTCGTACAGGGTGTAAAAGAAAAAGATATTGTTATTGATGAACTTGAAATTTCAGAAGTATTCACAATTCCTCTTTCTTTTTTTATCGATAAGGAACCTCAGATTTATCATGTAAAACTTACTGTCAATCCTTCAAGTGCAGATGATGACGGAAGGATTATTGAACTTCTTCCTTCAAAAAAGCTGAATCTTCCTCCAATGTATCATAAACCATGGGGAAATATGCTGCACAGGGTTTATTATTACAAAACAGATTTCGGTCCTATATGGGGATTAACTGCCAGAATAATTTTTGATTTCATGAAACGCATAAAGTAACCGATGAAACCTTCTAAAATTCTAATATTAAGCGAAAGCACTATCTGCTTCAGCAACATATATTCTGATTATGCTGAAATAAAAAGGCAAATTAATCCTGGTGATTCATTTCAAAATTACATTCTAACTGCTGTTGATTTTGATTCAAAAATTGCATTAAAAGAATTTCCTTTATCAACAGTGGCTTTTTCAGAAGAATTCACTAATGAAACTGAAGCCGAAATGAAAAGCAAATCAATTCCGTTTTATCTTAATCACAACTATCTGACAAACAATCTAGAAAAAATCATAAGAATTTTCAGCAAACTCAATACAGAAAAAAAAATAGCTGTATTCTCACCTGACAAAGAACGGAATACGATCCTAAAAGCAGTTCTTCGATTATTCAATTATGATATGATCGAAATATATAACTTCAATGATCTTTTCTCTCTGAATGACTCTGAAATATCATTTATATTTGCAGACATTTCTTCAAAATCTTTTTCATCAGAACAATATGTAAAAAAAGCTCTTTTCGGTCGTTTGAAATTTATACCGTTCATTCCTTTCTACACCGAAAACGGAATAGGAATATCAG
This sequence comes from Spirochaetota bacterium, assembly GCA_029554345.1. Classification (GTDB taxonomy): domain Bacteria; phylum Spirochaetota; class UBA4802; order UBA4802; family JAFGJZ01; genus JAKJGA01. The sequence continues at coordinate 20,803 of JAKPJF010000061.1, forward strand.
ATATAGCGTGCGGCTTAAACAAGGTAGCTCGTTTCATTTTAAGCTTTGACGAAATGATGAGTTTTATTTCTCACAATTTTTCATCACACGAAATATTCAACGAAAACAGAAAATTGAATGATTTTTTTCATTCTCATAAAAATAAAACTGTGTTCAGCCTCGATCTCAAATCTGATTATCATCAAAATTATCAAAGCATGGTTCTGACCAGCAAGGATTTTTCAGACTCAGATGAAGGTTTAATCTCTCAGATATCTAAACTTGATGAAAGCATGACAAAACGCGAATTGGTAAAATGGTTTATCATAGATGACAATTCCGCCGGAAAATCAAAAAGCTGATTTTAGCTTGACACTTTCATTTTTACGGATTAAAAGAATTTATGAGTAATTTTAAACGCGTAGGCGAATTTCTTGTTGAAAACGGAATAATTACTGAGGATCAGCTCCGTGCTTCTCTCGAACTGCAGAAAGACAATCCTCAAACTGCAATAGGTCAGGTTATGGTAACTTTGGGCTATGTCTCTAAAGAAGAACTGATCATGGCGATGGAAATGTACATGATTGCAACCGGTACTACGACTGATGTTTCCGACGAATGGCTTGACCAGGAAGAAATAGACTCACTTCTCGATAGAATAAAGACCCAAAAATAAATTAATCTAAAAAGTCCCGACAACAGTAAAATACTGTTTGCTTTATCTGTGCGCAATTATACAATTGAGCTATTAAACAGAAGGACTGGCTTGCAATGAAAGGGTTCAGCATATCGTTTAAAACTTCTATTTTGTTCGCTCTTAACAATCTGATACTGATAGCATTCACCAGCGGTTTTTTCTTTTATAAACTTAATTTAAGTTATAACGACAAGATTGATTCCGCTCTTTCTTCAAGCGCAAAAACCTTATCTGCAATGATTGATCCGGAAATTCACAAAGAAATAGCATCTGAAAATACAGAAAACTCACAGAAGTATTCTTATTACAGAAACAAAATGATTCAGATTCAAAAAGATAACAATCTTACATTTATATATTCACTGATAAAAGATTCAGAAGGTAAAATACATTTTATTCTCGATACGGGAGAAAATGAAAACCACTCTCCTATTGGAATGGAATATGAAGCTGACAGCGCTGTTTTATCCGCCTTTGAAGGAATACCCGTAATAGGATCAATTACAAATGACCAGTACGGCATATTCAAATCGGCTTATGCTCCCATAATTGACTCGGAAGGTAAAACCAGCGCTATTATCGGAGTTGATATAGACTATGCCGAGATTGTTAAGGCTAAGCGGGAAATTCTTATTTACATCATAGCAATCGCAATAACCGGATTCATTGCAAGTATTCTTCTTATTCTTTTCATCAGAAGAATACTCATAAAACCGATAAAATCATTTTCTTCAACCATCTCTGATGTAGCCAGATTTGACGGTAATCTCGAAATGCGGTTCCCGAAAGATAAACATGATGAGATCGGAAGTATATATAATGCAGTCAACGTTCTTTTTGAAACTCTTCATGCATTGATGAAAGAAATCAAACGAGTTACCATGGAAACATCATCTTTGGCAGATAAAACCGTCGCAACAACTGCAAATGCTAGCCGGAAATCCGAGGAACAGACAAACCTCCATCAAGAGCTGACAGCTTTTATCATAGAAAACAGAGAAGAAATCGATCTAATCAGCTTCAACAGTGATGTTCTCTATCATTCATTTATCGCACTTAACAATAAACTTGCATCAATTTTTGCAACCATGCAGGAATTAACTGCCAGTTCTTCGAAATCCAAGGAATCTCTTGTAACCATATCAGAAAAAATCACAAGCGGACAAAACTCATTGAACATTTTGAGCAAAACCATGGGATCCATTCAGGAAAGCTCTCATGAAATGAATAATATTGTAAATGTAATCAATGACATATCTGATCAGATAAATCTGCTTTCTCTAAACGCTTCGATTGAGGCGGCTCGAGCCGGTGATGCAGGCAGAGGATTTGCCGTAGTTGCAGAAGAAATATCAAAACTTGCTGATAAGACAGCAGGAAGTACAAAAGACATTGAGAATCTTATAACCAAATCAAGTGCTGAAATTGAACAAAGTTTTACAAATGTCCAATCTGCAGTTAATTCGATTTCATCAATAGTCGGAGATACCGAAGAGATTAGAAAAATAATTAATACAATGTTTGATTTTCTGCAGCTGCAGGCGGCCGTGAGAGAAAATGCCGTAAACGAAACTAATTCGGTAAAAGCAATAGCTGAGGAAAACTCAGCCGGAATTGAAAAGTATCAGCAGTTTTCTCTTGAAGCAGAAAAAACAATGAAGGCACTCAGCGAAAATCTGTCACAAAATCATGAATCCCTTTCCATGATAGCGGAATCAATCAACCAAATTCATTCCCTCATTTCAGAGATAAGAAAGAAAACTGACTTTTTTAAAGTTTAATGAAATTCCGAACTTCGTTAATGAATTCTTTATCGCTTTTTATTCCGGATTTTTCTTCTGAATCAGAAGAATCGTGAATTATATCAAGATACTTAATATACTGCCATTCATCATCAGAAAGAGATTCCTTTCCTTTTCCGGCACGGAGCTTTTCGAGAATAACATTTTTCATTATTATAGAGCTTTCATTCTTCTCAGAAGAAACTACAGAAAACTCAGACCGCTTCTTCGATGTTCTACGCTTTTTTCTCTTAGAGAATTTATGCTTCATATATTTAAAGTAAAGAAAACCTGTCAGCAATCCCCCGAGATGTCCGACATGACTGACTCCCGGCTGAGCACCTGAAAGTTCAAAAAACAATTCAAGTCCTGCATATAGAATGACCAGATATTTCGCACGGATGGGAAGAATGAAAAACAGAAGTATTACGGCATCCGGATTAAGCATGCTGAAAGCCAGCATTATTCCGAAAATAGCTCCGCTTGCCCCCATGGTCAGCGAATTTTCACCGCTGATTAGTGCGATCAAAAAAATAAAAAGTCCGGCTCCGGTACCGCAGAGAAAATAGTAAAAGAAAAAACGTCTTCTCCCCCATTCTGCTTCTACCTGAATACCGAACATAATAAGCATATACATGTTAAAAAATATATGAAGATATGACATGGGATCATGTATAAATAAGTAAGTAAATATTCGCCAAACTTGATACTTCGTAATAATTTCTGAAGGAATCAGTGAGAAATTTTCTTCAAAAAAAGGAAAATACATTCTCTGCGCAAAATAGATAATTGAGGTAAATGCAGTTATCATAAATGCCGCATAATTTACAATTGATCTGTTTCTTCTCATTCATATTCTCCATTGCATTTAATACTTATTACTTATCTGATTCCTGAAGAAATGGAAAAAGATATCAAATAAACAATTGATCTGTATAATTTTATTAAATATCAGAATTCAGTCGAAATTCCAGATCGAATTGATTTTCATCAGCATATTTTTTTCGCCTTCAGCAATAATTCCGTCAGCTTCAATAATATCATTTATTTTATCAAGCAGAAGGATTTTTTCATCCATCGGGATATCCTTCAGAAATACAATCGATTCATCAAATAAATTCGATATTCTGTCAGGCGTTAAACTGCTTATCTTTTTTACAGATGCTTCGAGATTAACATCAAAATAATGCAAATTTCCGATAAAATCTTCGATTACAGCTATTTCCGAATCAGAAACATCGCCGTCAGAAACCATAACGCTGAGAAAAAGATTTACAACAGCCTCATTTTTTGTCATAAAAGCATCCGATTAAAGAATATTTTCGGGCTAAAATATTGCAATCACTTATTTAACCCAAATACAATCCCGACCCTATCTAAAACAATTGACATATTGCATCAAAGTATGTTACATATAATTACATTTTGAGCAAAAGCAAAATGTAATTATTGATTCTTTCACATCAGCGGGGAAAAATGACGGACATATCATCTCTTTGCTATGCTACGGCGAAAGAAGCCGGACTATTTCTAAAAAGTTCATTTTCCAGAAAAATTTCCGGCGCGGAACTAAAAAATGACGGTTCATTTTCAACAGACACAGACAGAGAATGCGAAAAGTTGATAATATCAAAAATCAAATCGGTTTTTCCCACTCACTCAATTATCGCTGAAGAAAGCGGAATTCTCAAATCAGGTTCTGAATATACCTGGATAATTGATCCGCTTGACGGAACACACAATTTTATGAAAAGTTCACATAACTTCGGAGTTTCCATTGCCGTGGCAAAAAACGGTCAGCTGATAATCGGTGCAGTTTATCTTCCGCTGTTTGAGGAATTTTATTATGCCGAAATTAACGGCGGGGCGATGAAAAATGACAAAAAGTTTATTTCAAAAGAAAGCTCTTTAGAGGATTCTTTTATAGTAGTTGATGCTGATTTCAAATCTGATATCAATAAAAACATCAACTTTATTACAAATATATCCTCAAAGTGTTTCGGCATCAGAATTATAGGTGCATCGTCACGCGAATTAACTTATCTTGCTGAGGGAATTGTCGACGGAGTTATTCAGTTTAATGATCCGGTATGGGATTATGCCGCACCTGCGGTAATTTTGAGAGAAGCTGGAGCAAAAATAACATCACTTACCGGAGAAGAGCTGACTTTAGAGACAAAAGGATTTATAGCATCGAATAAAAGCATACATTCGTTTCTGTTATCAGCGATTAACAATTAAAACTTAAGCGACATCCCGCCTTCAAGTGTCTCTTCATTCATAAAAAGATATGGAAGAGGCGAAGAAGTTTCTGCTCCGTTAAGTATATTGTAATCACTGCAATATGCATGAACAGCCTCGATAACGCGTACACCTGCAAGTGCAATAAATATTTTAGCTTTATCCTTTTTCTCAAAAGAATCTATAAAATAAAATCTTTCTCCCTTTACAGAACAAATCGCCGCGACTGTAAGCAGCATATCGGCATGATAATAAAAATACCCCCATGCATGATGCCCTTTAAAAAAATGTGCCGATCCGCCTCCAGTAAGCATAAAGAAAGCTTCACAGTATCGGTTTCCTATCAGCTCATCCCTAGCACCGAAATTTCTCATTCTCGGAAGCGAAGAATCCGAAGCCAGAGCAAGATAATGAGGAAGCCCGCCCAAAGCAAGATTGTAATACATAAACAATTTCTCAGAAGAAGAAGCCTTTCGGTCTCTCTTTCCAAACGGACTTATCATTCTCCACGCAGTAACGAAAGTCGCTGCCTGGTAAGGTGCGGAATTAAGAAGATATAATGAAAGGCCACTATAATTTTTTGAAGAGGCGTATTCATATGGAACATATATCGGAGTAAAAGCGCTTATCAAAGGTGAAAATAATATTATTCTTGAGGAGTTTGGGAAACTGCTTTCCGCCAAAACTGCTGCTTCTTTTTCGGCATAATAATCAGGCAGTTTTGAAAAATTTTTTTCTTTGGAATATTTTTCCAGAAAACGAATAACATGTTCTCTGCATATCATATTTATGCTATATGGAGAAACTCCGGTTAAATCCGCCGAAGCTTCATATTTCGCATATATTCTTCCGGAATTGTTTTCTTTTAGATCAAACGCAAAAAAACGGAAAACAACTTCACCTTTAGTTTTTCGAATTTCTCCTGAAAAAACAGTCTCTGCTCCTGCACGGGAAAGGAGATCGATCATTTCATAATAATTAAGTTTTTTGCGTCTTGACTCGGCTATAGCTATTGAAGAATCAAATCCTTCCTTCATAACAAATTCGTTAAGGGAGCTGTAAGCCATATCTGCATATAAAGCTGATTCATTGTCTTCTGCAAGTATTTGCAATACTGCAATCTTCTTTGGTGATGCAGTCAAAATACAAGGAAATACTGTAATAACGGCAAGAAAACTAAGAACACCTGATAACCGCAACCGTAACATCATCTTTTATCATCTCCGGCTCAAAAGAATCAACTGTACCGACAAAAGCGTCAAGCAGACTTTCGGTATTCTTAAATCTTTCTTTGCCCTGAAAGTAAAAAATCTGATTTCCGACAATATCTTTTCTTATTCCATCATATAGCTCAGTTAAACCATCAGTGTACAAAACTATATAATCTCCCTTTCGAAAAGCAATTGAGTTTGTGGTATATTCCGAAGTACGGTTGACACCAAGCATATTAAATCTTTCTTCGATAAATACCGGCTCATTTGTTTTTCTATAAATAACAGGTTGGCAATGCCCCGCATTAACATATTCTATCTCATTTTTCGTTTTATCGTATATTCCGGCAAACGCCGTGATAAGTTCAATTCCGGCATACCTTGAAGATAGAAAATTATTGAGCTCACACATAACTTTGCCAAGAGAAACGTTCAACCGCATAAGAGAATTGAAAATCATTGAAGTAACAGAAACAATCATCGCTGCGGGCATTCCATGACCCGTAACGTCAGCTATTATAAAGGCCGTTTTATTTTCAGAAATTTTGAAAAAATCAAAATAATCTCCCATAAGCTTGATATAAGGTCTGGTATAATAGACTATATCAAGTCCTGAATCAGATGGAAATATTTTAGGAAAAAGTCTCATCTGAATAAACGAAGCATTATCCATATCCTGCTCAAATGACAGCTTATCGATGTAATCAGTAAACATAATATCATTTTCAATCATCTGGTAGACAAGAAATGAAAATGAATTTATAAAACGAATATCATTTTCAGTAAATTCACTTCCGTTAATTTTTTCTCCAAGAAGTACAACCCCTAAAAATGTTTCTGAATCGGTTATCGGGCTGACCGCATGATAGTTTGATATTTCTTCCATTCCCTCTGACAATGTTTCATAAAGAGATTTCGCAAATATTGAATCTTTTTTTATTAAGCCTTTGTATTTCTTATAATGAACCGCGAGAGGTGAATCAGTATTAAAATATTTTACATAAGTCTCAAAAGGCGATTTGCTGGAATTTTTAAGTCTTTCTGATGATACGTATATTTTCATCTGATTGAGAGATAATATTCTGAAAGCTTCAATATAAATTCTAGCCAGCTTATAATTAAGCTCAGATGTTTCGGCGGCAATTACAGAGATATCTCTCAGTGATGATATATAAACGTCATGATTATAATCATTTGATTTTATGCTGTACTTAAGCCATCTGCGCAAACTAGCCAAAATCACGATAGCAACAAAAGCCAGAGGAAAAATAGATAATACAGATACTCCGGCCGAATACAAATTGAAAACAAATACTCCGAAAAAAGCTATCAATGTGGCTGAAAAAAAATCTGCTGAAAATTCTCCAAGAAACAGTTTATCTACTTTAAATTTAAAACTTCCATTCGCACGTATCAAGCTGTTTCCAAGAGTCAGAGGAATTATCATTGTTAATGAAGTATTCATAAAAACTGTTACTGGCATATCAATGCTGTTAGACAAAAGGAGAATTCCGCATGGAAGGACAAATCCGGCAAAAGAAATGAATCCTATCTGAAGAATCCTGCGTAGAGAAAAACATGATTTTACAACATAAACAATGAACAACACCAATAATGCAACAAACGCAACAAGATTGATTGCATTAATCAATACTATAGTTTGCACTACGTTACTATAAAGATAAATAAATGATACAACGGCAAGCAGCGTAGAAAACAAAACTGACAAAACTTTCATCAATCTCATTCGTTTTGAATTAATCATATCTGAAAACAAGAACAAAAAAAGACCGGTAAAAAAACTAGCAGATAAAATTACAATATATATTGCATGTTCATACATAAAAAGAAGTGAAAGTGCAAAAAGGACAATTCCCAGGTTTATTGAAAATAATGAATAGTAATATGAAAGTTTATACTCAAGACGGATTTTCCATACTATCAAACCCCATAATATGTGAATATTTGCTATTATAATAAAAAATACAGCAGATGAAAACATATTATAATTAAAAGATCTTTTCAAAATTATTGCATCAATAACACCGTTTTTCTTTTTAATCTGACATGTCGAAAGATATTCACTGTTGCTGCGGATAACATCTTTAGCATTATTTTCATTAATATAAATCCCGTTCATTTTTACCAGAACAGAATCATATAAATCGGATTTACCAAGAACAATAAAACTATATTTGAATGTATTTCCGTATAAAATTCTGTCAAAAGGATATTTTGAGGAAAAATCTGCAAGCGAAGCAATAGAAAAAAAATCTACAACAAAAAGGACAACAAAACAGATGCCGATAAAAATATTGCTTCTAAAAAAATTTTTTAAACGCATTTTACAACCGCCACCAGTTTATTCCTGGAACCATAAGGTCCGTTTGCCAATTCAAGAATATTTTCTGCAATAATATATGCTCTTCTGTCTCTGATAAATGATATTTCTGAATGCCCTTTAGCTATTTTTTCACTAATAGTATTCTTCATTTCTTTTTCAACAAAAACAACAAGATCTCCCAATTCAATCCTGATATTTACATTTACTTCTTCAATTGAATTTTGGCTGATTTTGTAGGGATTAGGCATGTTCTCAGCATAATATTCAAGAATATCTCCCGTAAGCAAACCTGCACAGATTGAAAAATTATCATCAATCAGATCTTTTGATTGGAGAATATCCTTTGCCATCAAAACAGAGTCTTTAACTTTATATCCCATACGAATGTAGGTTTGAATTAAAACTTTTACGGCAGGCATAAATATTAGAGAGTCATACGTTTCCTTACCTGTTGTGTAAAATGAAAAAAGAATGGAATCGTCTTTTTTATAAATATCATAGAACAAATCTGTAAGAAGAGAACGGGCATTAGCAAACAAGCCTACTTCACACAATGAATTAGATGCTTCGTTTGTCGGAAAAAAAGATTTACGAACCTTAAGAGCAATTGCTTTTTCTTTTTCAAATTCACGCTTCTTTATCATCTCTTTTGTAAGAAAATTATGCGCCTTAATCGATCCGGCCTTTGATGTAAATATTTTTATTGTGGCACAGTCATCTGAGGTGACGTTGCGGGCTATTCCGCCCAGACTCACAAAACCTATAAAAATATCATGATAATAAATTGGAGCTGCGACATCAGCCCCTATTTTATCCATTTCAATTACAATGCTTTTTTCAAAAGTCAGGTTTCTCGCCATATTTCGTCTGATGATAATATCATCAGGATGATTCATTATCTTCACAAGCGGCGATTCAGAATCAAAAGCAAACACCTCTTCTTTCCTTATTTTTCCGGCAGAATATCTGAAGCATTCAAACGATTCATTTTCTTGATTAATAAAAAAAATGGCGCCGGAAGAAGAATGAGTAAGCTGCACAAGCATCGGGAATGCTTCATGAAGAAAATCCTCAATCGTTTTAATAGACAAGAGCGAATCAACAGTTTTAATATAATACTTATAATCTATTTTCTTTTCAAACAAGGAATCAAACAAATCGCTGAAGTAATCGAAAACGGTAAAAAGAAGAATCGCTACAATGAAACATAAAGCACCGAAATGCTCTTTTTCCATTCCGGTTTTTTTTACATGATAAAGCATTACAAGAATCAACAGTGAATAAAAAGCACTGAGAGAAAATTGAATAATAAAATAAAGAGATTTGCTCTTCACAATATATCTCCAATTCTTTCAAGAGCCTGTTGTAAAACTTCATCAGGAGAAAGATTTCCATCCAGAAAACAGAATTTATCATCGGATATCTTTTTATAAATAGAATCAACCGCTTCAAGAAACGATAGCTTCTCATATTGCTCGGAAGAAATAGCTCGCAAGCGTATACGTTCGAGAGCCTTCTCAGCAGATATGTTAAGATATAAAACAAGGTCCGGAACTGCAAAGCCGCGGTTGATGTTTTCAGCGATTATTTTATTATGATCGAGTCCCATAGCCCCCTGATATGCGGCATTGGAATAATAATATCTATCCATTATAACATTTTTGCCTGAATTAATTGCCGGAAAAACATGCAGTTCACAGTCTTCTTCTCTATCCAAAATAAAAAGCGAAAGCATTTCATCCGCATCAAGAACATCTTCGGATGCAAGTTTCTTTCTAATTGTCATGCCGATTTTTCCGTTTGTCGGTTCTCTCAAAAAAACTGCATCAGGAAAATGAGTCTTAAGTTTTTCAATCAAAGTTGACTTTCCGCATCCGTCAATCCCTTCAACAACAATGAACTTTCCTTCGGTCATTTCTTTACCGGAAATATTATCTTGTTACATCCGATTGCCGCCGCAACCGAAGAAAATGAAAAAGCAAGAAAGCCGATAACCGGAATCGATAGCATCAAATTAGAAACCATGCCGAGTCCGCAGGTAAATCCGAAATTAGAAAAAGCCAGTTTCAGCTTTTTACGGAAAGAATAACCTCTTCTCTCAAAACAAAAATCAAGAAAATTCAAACCCAGCATAAATGAAATAAAAAGAAAATTCAGAACTATATAAACGAATGTTCCGACACCGGGAATAAGATTTAGTATTATTATAAAAAGATTAAAAATTAAAAAGAAAAAAAGCATCTTTATAGACCCGATTATTGCACGAAAAAATATTTTAAGAAGCGACATTTTTTCAACATCAGGTTTTTTTCCAAGATAAATAACTTCCGCCTCATATGAGATGAAATCAAGAAAAGGAAACATTAATGCAGAACCTATTACAGGATACGCATAATAAAAAATCAGAAGAAGCATAATGACAGTAATCATCGCTCCGGCAAATGATATAAATTTTACAAAAGCTGAAACTATAACGTCAGCAATGGAAAACAAGACATTATGAGCGGCAGAAAAATTCACTGTTGCGGAAATGAATGAATCATAGAGACTCGTACTTGCACTATCAACAAGTCCCGACAGCAAAGGATAAAGATATACAGCAGACAAATAAATCATTGTAATAAAAATAATTATGTTCATAAGAAACGGCAAAAACGTCAACCAGAGAAGCCTTCCGTTTGTAAAAATCATTTTTGTCGCGTAAAAATATGTTATTATAGCTTTAAAAAAATCAATTAATTGTTTCATTTGTTTCTCTTTGTGTTTTATTTTATATAATCATTATTAACAAGCTAATACTAAAACAGAATCAGGCTTTTGTCAAATCTGAATTAGTTTCAAAATCGTATTTTCTTTCAGCTGACGCCTTTCTTAACCGGTTCATCACCGCAAGACCTATGCCGTCTTCCGGAATCATTTCCGCATAAATCATAGATACCGGAAGTTGGTCTATTTTATGAAGAGCCGAAAATAAATTTGCAGCTGCTTCCCTGACATCGCCGCTTCTGCTCAAGACTTCAAAGTGTTCGGCTCTTGATGCATTTTGGCCGCAAAATGAAAGAAGAGCCGCGGACGAGAAATCAGCTGCCTCTCCTTCTTCTATTAAAACAAGTTTTTTTACCGGTGCATAATGCGATTCAAGCATTCCCGGAGCTGATTTCAAATCTCCTGAGTATATTTCGGCTTTCATCTTCAAAACATCCTGCAATTCTTCAACTCCGATTCCTCCCGGACGAAGCACGGAAAGCTTTCCGTCAAGAAAACTGACTATAGTTGATTCAACACCAACCGAACATTTTCCTCCGTCAATAATCATATCAATCCTTCCATGAAGCGAATCATAAACATGAACTGCTTCAGTCGGACTCAGGAAACCGAAAGGATTCGCACTTGGTGCAGCAATAGGAACATCAGAATATTTTATGAGAGAAAGTGCAGTGTCATGCATCGGAATTCTAACCGCAACCGTATCCATCCCCGATGTAACAATTGACGGTATAATTTCCTTTTTTTTCATCACAACGGTTATAGGTCCGGGAGAAAACTTATCGAAAACAGTTAAAGCCGTATCTTCTGCAAACGCTATTCTATCAATCATTTCAACAGAGGAAACATGACATATAAGAGGATCAAAAAACGGCCGTTTTTTCGCTTCAAAGATTTTTATACAGGAATCAGCTGAAAGAGCATTCGCACCTAAGCCGTAAACCGTTTCTGTAGGAAAAGCAACCAGACCGCCGCTTAAAATAATTCCGGCAGCTTTCTTAATTGATTCAGGTGTTGCTTTTTCAAGAAATGTATCCATTAAGACTCCACATTATCCGTTGGTTTTCCAAAATAATACCCCTGCGAGTAATCGATTCCTATTTCTTTAACCACTTCAAAAACTTCTTTTGAATGAACAAATTCAGCAACAGTTTTTATTCCCATCTTCTGGCAGAATCCGACAATCGTTTCAGTTATAATTCTGCTGCTTTTATCGGAATTAATATTTTTAATCATCGAAGCATCAATTTTAATAAAATCGACATTCAATTCGCCGATATAATTGAAATTTGAATAACCCGTACCGAAGTCATCAATGGCAATTCTGCATCCGCCGGATTTTATATTCTCTATGAATTTCTTTACTTTTGGAAAATTTTCAATTCCTTCTGATTCAACAATTTCAAATATTATTTTATTGCTGAGAGACTTCCCATGAATTGAAATCAAATCAATGATATACGCAACTGTGTCTTCATTCTGTATATCATCTACAGAAAGATTAACTGAAAATTCATAATCCTTGTCTTTGAAATATTCAAATGTTTTTTCCGACATAATTCTGGTAATCATTGAATACATTTTCGTTTTTTTTGCCACCGGAAGAAACATTGAAGGATTAATAATCTGACCGTCTTCCGAACGAAGCCTTACCAGAGATTCATACTTTTCTATCTTCAGATTTAAATTATTTATAATGGGCTGATAATGCGGAATAATACATCCCGCTCTTATTGATTTCTTTATCAGTTTTGTAAGTCTGATATTCTCTTCATATTCCTGCGGAATATTCATGGACTCATCATAAACCAGAAAATGCTTTTTATCGGCTTTTGCCTTCTTTAAAGCCATGTCAGCACGTGAAACCGGGCTATGCTGACGCTTTTCTTTCTCTGATATAAATGATTCAGAAATAGCTCTTGTAATGCCGACTGTCACGGAAACATTCATATCATAGCCTTTATAGGCGAAAGAATTTTCGCTGATCACCGAAATAATTCTGCCGGCAAGAGCTGAAAGTTTTTCATCTTCGATTGAATCCTTTAAAAGAAGAGCATACTCATCCGCCTGAAGTTTATACAACTGCATCTTAAACCCGGAAAAAGCATCTGCACAAATTCTTTCAAGACGCCTTCCCATCTCTAAAATTATAAAATCTCCAACTTCAAATCCGTATAAATCATTATATTCCTTAAAAGAATCAATGTTAATGATAAATACTGCCGGATTTTTGCATAATTCTACATCAAGAAAAAGTTTTGTCCGGTTCGGAAGTCCGGTAAGTCTCTCGGTATAAATTCTCTCTAGTAACATTTTTTTTTCGCGTTCTTCAACATAAACCATCACAGCAAGAAAAGGAACAATCAACAGAAGAAAAAAGCCGTGCATTTTCAGACTTCGCCAGAGTTCCGCTTTCATTTGCAAGCGCAATGAGCAGTCATCGAAACCTGACGCCACAAGTGCAGTACGTTTTTCATCAATATAGTCGTAGACGATTGTATAAGTGCACTTGTCGCTGTTTTTTAAATTCAACTGTCCGGAATATAAATATGAATCAAAAAGACGGTGCTTAAGCTGCTCCTTCAGCTCCATGCTGGAAGAAAGAAGCCCTGCCCTGTCTTTGTAAAACTCAAAGTCGTTAACTGAGTCAATTATAACAAGCAAATCTGCATCGCTTCTCTTTACGATTCTATCTGAATAAAACGAATATATTCCGCTTTTTAAAAAATCAGGATTCGCAAGAATTCCGCTCTTGCATTCACTGACCGTCAAATATGCGCTTTCAATCAATCTATTCTCATGAAGCTTTTTATTGGAAAAATAATCGCTGAGAGTATAAAATGAAAGACCGGCAAGATAGATTACAACAGCCGCTGAAAACAGAAATCTTTTTCGGGCGATAAAACTTTTCATCAATATACAATATTCCGGAAAACATAGGATCTTTAATTTATGCTAAAAAAGCTTGAAACCAAGTCAAGAAATATACCTTTTAAGTAAAATTTTGTTTGAAGAAAATAGCAACTTTATAATCATTACACCTTAACGTGGAGTATATATGCAGATTAGAAATGCTTTCGATAAATTTGCTGTTTCTTTCGAAGTTTTCCCCCCGAAAACCGAAACAGGAATTGACAATCTTTTTTATGAACTCTCATTACTGAAAAAGTTCAATCCGGCATATGTTTCAGTTACCTATGGAGCAGGCGGATCAACCAGAGAAAAAACCATCGACCTTTCAATGAAAATTAAAGAATCACTTTCCATAGAACCTTTGATGCATTTTACCTGTGTCGGCAATTCTAAAAGCGAAGTTGCCGAGCATCTTGAAAAAGTAAAAACGCTAGGACTGACAAATATTCTAGCACTAAGGGGAGATCCTCCTGCAGGTTCTGCAGATTTTATTCCTGCCGCAGACGGATTTGCTTATGCGAGCGAATTGATTAAATTCATCAAATCAAAAAACGGTTTCAGTATTGCAGCAGCAGGATATCCGGAAAAACACCCTGATGCACCGTCAATAGAAGAAGACATCCGGCATCTCAAAGAAAAAACAGACGCCGGTGCGGAAATTATCATCACACAGCTTTTTCTTGAGAACGACAAGTTTCTCCGTTTCAGAGATCTCTGCGTCAAAGAAAAGATTTCGGTGAAAATTATTCCGGGAATTATGCCTGTTGTAACTCTTCCTCTAATTGAGCGCATGGTGAATCTTTCAGGCGTAATTCTTCCCCGCAAAATGGACGCCGACATTAAAAATGCTGACGGAGATGCTGAAAAGATTTTTCAAATCGGTGTCGATTACGCATCAACGCAGGTTGAAAATCTGATGAAAGAAGGCGTGCCGGGGTTTCATTTCTACCCTCTCAACAAAGCGCGCGCTATAAGCGAAGTTATAGAAAATTCAGGAATTTTAAAATGAAGCCGGCAGTTCTTATTCTCTGCTGTCTGATGTTATCAACCGGGATTTCGGCTGACAAAATTGACCCCGAACCGATTATAGTCCAGCTCTCTGAAGCCGGGTACGTCTGCAGACTGGATGAAGCCAGAATCTCCGTTCAAAAAAAAGGAAATCTTAACTTTGAAATTTATGCAGAAGATAAAGGACTTATTCTCCGCGCTCATTTTCCGCTTTCGGAAAAAATCAAAACAGAGGAAGCCAAGTTTTATAAGCTTATTAATAAAATAAATTCCGAATGTAAATGCGCGAAGTATTATTCAAAAAACGGCAAACTGTTTGTAGAAGCATTTTATCCCCTCCCGTACGTAAAAAAGACCTTTTTCTTTTTTATGTCAGCATGGGAAGAAGATTTCGCAGTCATGATGAAAAACAATTCATCAGCTCTTGCCGAATTCGCGAAATAAACAGTTTGTCTTTCAATTAGAAAGAATTAAGGAAACTACCATCGCCGCACTTTTATGAAGATCGCTTTTCATTATAAATTCATCAGTCGTATGAACTTTTGACATGCCGACAGACAGATTTAACGCCTTGATCTTCCTTTCATTAAGGATATTGGTGTCGCTTCCGCCGCCGCTTTTTTTGTAAGAAGGTTTTATTTTACATAACGCTGCGGCGCGCTCGAAATGAGAAATTATACTATCATTTTGGGATATTGAATATCCTGAATACTCACGGTCTGTTGAAATTACGGCTTTAATTTTACGTTTTGAACTAACAGATTTTATTACTGAAACTATTTTAGATGTAAGGGCATCAAGTTTTTTCTTGTCGAGTGAACGGCACTCAAGTTCAAAAGTTAAATTTTCAGTCACAATATTATTCGCTGTTCCGCCATTAATCTTTCCGACATTCGTAGTCGTTTCAGAATCAATACGCCCTTGAGGAAGTGAATTTATAATTTCTGCCGCGGCATATATCGCGCTTATTCCTTTTTCCGGCTCCATTCCCGCATGAGCCGCCTTTCCCTTCAGGGATATCTGCATCACAATCTGATACGGCGCAGCTACGGTTGCACTTCCGACTGTGCCGTCACTGTCAAAAACAAATGCTTTTTTCGCCCGAGTATTCTTGATGTCGAATCCTTTCATTCCGCAAAGTCCGACCTCTTCCGCGCAGGTAAACAAAAAATCAACGTCTCCGTGTTTTTCTCCGCTTTTATATATAACATCGATCGCTTCAAGAAAAGCAGCAACAGCCGCCTTATCGTCCCCGCCGAGAATGCTCTTTCCGTCAGTAAAGAAGCGTTTTGAATCTTCCATTACTTTTATCGAATCACATGGTGTTACCGTATCAGTATGCGCAGCAAACAAAAGAGTATCATTGCCGGAATTGCCTTTTAACGAAATCATTACATTAAATGATTTGCCGCATTGGAATTTTTTAAACGTAAGTTTCCGTTTTTTTGCAAAATTCTCAATATACGAAATCACCTTTACCTCATCCCATGACGGTGAAGAAATTGAGGCAAGTTCTTTAAAATATTTTTCAACACGTTCTTTTTTGATTTCCGGCATAATTTCTCCAGGCAGAATATATTATTCTGCCGATTTCTTTTTTCTTTCCTGGATAAAAAACACAATCATCAAAAGTACCGCACCGACCACGATGCATGAATCCGCAACATTAAATGCCGGCCATCTGGTGTTTTCAAATCCGACGTAAACGAAATCAACAACTCCCTTTTTTCCGAGAAGTCTGTCAGAAATATTTCCGCATGCTCCGCCGAAAATAAGACCCATAGCAACTACAAAAATCTTCGTTTTGTTCTTTTCAAAATAATAAAAAACTACAAGCGCGGCAAGCACGATAAAAGATACAATCAGAAAGAAATTTTTGTATCCCTGAAGAATGCCGAAAACTCCGCCTTCATTGTAGATTCTTGTAAACTGGACAAAAGAACCGATTACATCGATTCTTTCTCCCATCATTATGTGTTTTTCAACGAGTATTTTCGTAAAAACATCCACGACTAGAGCAGTGAACGCAATAACGCCCACAAGAATATGTTTTTTCATCATCACTTTCATTTAGTCATCTCCTTGACCGCTGATGCACAGCGTTTACATAATTCAGGATGCTCGGGATCATCCCCGAGTTTTTCGAAATAATTCCAGCAGCGGACGCATTTTTTGCCGTCGGCTTTTCCGGCTTTGATAAAACAGAAATCATATTTTTCGAGACCTTCACTTTTCTCTGCGACATCGACTCTGCAAACCTGAAAGAATCTGGTTACATCTTCGATCTTTTCTTTCATCATCGAAGAAAGAGCAGCATCTTCAACATAAATTTCAACTTTTGCTTCAATGGATTTTCCGATCAGATTCTTCTTTCTCTGGTCTTCAAGAGCCTTCATCAGATCTTTTTTTACATTAACCAGTTTGTTGATGCGCTCTTCCACTTCAGAATTATTATAAACGGAATTCAGCTCATAATACTTTTCAGAATGAATAGTCCCTTTATTATCTCCGAACTGCCATATCTCTTCCGCTGTAAATGCGAGAATAGGAGCCGAAAGCCTGAGAAGAGTATTGAATATCTCATAGATTACTGTCTGCTCAGCTCTGCGCTTAGGAGAATTTTTAGATTCGGTATAAAGAATATCTTTCGAGTTATCAAAATAAACCGAAGAAAGATCAACTGCACAGAAATTCAAAAGCTTTCTGTAAACTAAATGAAACTCGAATTTTTCATAAGAATCAATGCATTCTTTGTTGAGTTTATAAAGATTATTGAGAATCCATTTTGAAATTTCCGAAAGATCCTTATAATCCGCCTTATGTTTTGAAGGATCAAAATCCGAAATATTTCCGATCAGAAACTTGAAGGTATTTCTTATTTTTCTGTACGAATCGGCAATCTGCTTCATCATATCGAAACCGATTCTAAGATCGTTTCGGTAATCTTCGGAAGCCACCCATAGACGCAGAACATCCGCTCCGTACTGGCTGATAATCTTTTCAGGCGGAACAACATTGCCGATCGATTTACTCATCGCCTTACCGTTCTCATCGAGAACAAAACCATGAGTCAGAACAGTCTTAAAAGGAGCCTTTCCTTTGAGTGCTACCGCAGGCCAAAGTGAAGACTGAAACCATCCGCGGTGCTGATCGCTTCCTTCAAGATAAAGATCTGCCGGCCATGAAAGTTTTTCTCTTTTATCAAGTACGGCAAAATGCGATACACCGGAATCAAACCATACATCAAGAATATCATATTCTTTTTCAAAAGTATCGTTTCCGCAAGAGCATTTAAGCCCTTCAGGAATAAGATTCTTCACGTCTTCCGTATACCAGATATCAATACCTTTCTTTTCTGCAAGTTCGGCAAAATGAAAAATAGATTCGGCAGTGGTTGAATTCTTTCCGCACTTAGCACACTTGACAGAAGGAATCGGAACTCCCCATGAACGCTGGCGCGAAAGACACCAGTCAGGACGCGTTTCAACCATTCCTCTGAACCGCGACTCTCCCCATTTGGGAATCCATTTTGTTTCATCAACGGAAGCTATTCCTTTCTTTCTGAGATCATTTGCATCTATTCCGAGAAACCACTGTTCTGTTGCTCTAAAAATAAGAGGCTTCTTGCATCTCCAGCAATGCGGATATGAATGTTCTATTTTCGCGGAGGAAATCAGCGAACCGTCGTTTCTGAGCTTTTCAACTATTTTATCATTAGCGGCAAAAACCTTTTCGCCCTGCATTTCTGAATAATCATTTGTATATCGGCCCTGATGATCGACAGGACAGAAAACATCCAGTCCGAACTGAAGACCGACGATATAGTCTTCCATACCATGACCCGGTGCGGTATGAACAATACCTGTTCCGGCTTCAAGTGTTACGTGGCTTCCGAAAATCACTTTCGATTCGCGTTTTATGAAAGGATGATTGACCTTCAAGGCGGCGACGGTTTCTTTATCTGCTTTTACGGATTTTTCCCTTTTCAAACTGTTATCAGATTCAAATTTTTCAACAAGGCCGTCGGCAAGAAGATACCACTCGTTTCCGAATTTATAGAAGGAATAGTCAAAATCAGGATGCAGACATACGGCAAGATTCGCAGGAAGAGTCCATGGAGTAGTTGTCCATATAACGGCAAATGCCGTGGAATCAACTCCTTCAAGATTGAGAGAAGATTTCTCTATCGGAAATTTCACATAAACAGACTCTGAAGTATGATTTCCATATTCAACTTCTGCTTCAGCAAGAGCCGTTTCGCATGAAGGGCACCAGTAAATCGGTTTCTTTCCTTTATAGATATATCCCTGCTGAAAAAGTTCACCGAACTTACGCGCGATAGTCGCTTCATAATCATTCGACATTGTAAGATAAGGATTCTCGTAATCGGCAAAAACACCCAATCGTTTGAATTCTTCACGCTGGATATCAATAAACTCTTTCGCGTACTCGCGGCACTTCGTACGGATTTCTGCCTTGCTCATAGAACGGGCTTTTTCGCCGAGCTGTTTGCCGACCTGAAGTTCAATAGGCAGACCGTGACAATCCCACCCGGGAACGTAAGGAGAACGGAAACCCGACATAGTCTTATGCTTTATAATAATATCTTTGAGAATTTTATTAAGCGCGTGGCCGATATGGATGTGTCCATTGGCATATGGAGGCCCGTCATGAAGAATGTATGACGGCGAATCTTTTCTTTCGTCCTGAATCTTATTGTAAGTGTCTTCTTCATTCCATCTTTTTAATATTCCCGGCTCCCGGTTGGGAAGATCCGCTTTCATAGGAAAATCTGTTTCAGGCAGATTAACGGTTTTTGAATAATCCATAGCAGGCCCCTTCTCGATACAAAATAACTCAGCATAAGACTTTTTTTAAGAGGGCATTTGTCAATATATTTTTGGAAAGACGAGATTTCAATCTGTATGAATTTTATTTGCTATCGTAAGAATTAACAGATAGAATTAAAAGCTTTCCGAAATGATTGGAGCAGTTATGCGGATTGAAAAATTACTGAAAGAAGTATCAGCTATCGAAACAAATCCTTTCACTATAACTCCCTTAAAAGCGGCAATTCTTTTTGCCGCAGCAGCTCTCTATTTTATTTCATTTATTACCAAACCGGTATCTCCGCCTTATATTGCAGGATTATTTGCTCAAGCTGAAGTTCTGATATCCGTTTATATAACAGTAAAAGTACAGCGAATTGGATATTACGTATCCTTATGTTTCAATCTTTTATCTTTCTTCGCCGCACTCAATGCCGTATTTCTTTCAAACATTCACGAAACAATTCCCGGGATAGCGGTTCCTTTATCAACAATAATCATCACATCATTGATTGCCTATAAAGCCAAGTTAATGAACCGCGCACATTTCCGTTTAATGAAACAGCATAAAGAATTAGTAACTGCTAAATCAGAAGCAGAGAAAGCAAACCGCGTAAAAAGCGACTTTCTTTCATCAATGAGCCACGAGATACGCACCCCGCTTAACAATATTCTCGGATACATCGAACTTATTTCTCTCGGCGATCTTGACGAAACCCAGAAAGAATATCTAACAATAATTGAAACAAGCTCTAAAAATCTTGTGCGTATAATAAACGATATACTCGATTTTTCCAAAATAGAGCATAAAAAGTTCAGAATAATCTCTGAACCCTTCGATCCTGTTGAAACAATAAATCATACCATCAGACTTTTCGAACTCACCACCCTTAGAAAAAATATTCTTCTCGATTTCAAACACAATCATGTTCCTCATTGTATCGGTGATTCGCTTAGACTTCATCAGGTAATATTGAATCTCGTCGCAAATTCCGTAAAATTCACTCCAACCGGCGGATATATTAAAGTTGAACTAACAGCTGAAACTGAAAACTCTTCAGCAACTCTTAATATATCAGTGAGCGACACTGGGATGGGGATTCCTCTGGAAAAACAAAAAAATATTTTCGATCCGTTTGAACAAGTCGATCCTTCAGTTCCGCTGAATTTCGGAGGAACCGGACTCGGACTCGCCGTCAGCTGGAACATTGTAAATCTGATGGGAGGAAATCTTTCAGTAGATAGCGAATTAGGTAAAGGAAGCCGATTCTTTTTTTCACTTAAACTTCCGGTTGCGCCGAAGGAGGAATTTATGGCTGAGACTCAAATCCGGAGTTTCTCTGAAACAATAAGTCCAATACACGCTCTGATTGCCGAAGACACAACTGAATCGCGCGAGCTTTTGATAAAAATGCTCAGTATACTCGGAATTACATGTGACGCCGCCTCAAACGGAAAAGAAGCTTACGAGCTATTCAAGAAGAAACACTATGACACAGTTATCCTTGACGGATATATGCCCGAAATGGACGGAATGACCGCAGCTCAAAAAATCCGCGATCATGAAAAAGAAAATTCAAAAAAAAGAACTCCCATAATAGCTCTAAGCGCCCGAGCTCTTTCTTCCGAACGGGATGAATTTATTAAAGCCGGAGCGGATCATTTTATCGTTAAACCAGTTTCCTTTGAAACATTGTCCGATGGACTTTCGCGTTTTGTCCGGCATGATCTCAATTCAAAGATAATGAAACCTGATAATGGAGCTTTCTTCGCAAAACTCTCTGCATTCCTCGGTATACCCGAGACGAGCGTCACCTCTGTTTTTGATGGCTTTAAAAATTCTACTTTGCCGCAATATATCAATGAAATAAAAAATGCCCTAAATCCGCTTGAAAGAGATAAGCTTATGCGAGCGGCGCATAAACTAAAAGGTGCTTCTTCATCTCTTCTTCTTGAAAATCTGGCATCGATAAGCTCTTTGCTGGAAGAATCTTCAAAATCCGGAAATCCGGAAGAAATCAGAACTCACGCAGAAAAATTATTTATCGAATCGGAGAATGTTTCTAAACAAAGTTTTACAAATTAACCAAGGCAAATTATTTGACTTTTATATCAAATTGAACGATCATATCTAATGAACAAAACAGCAGCTTGCTTAATCCGCCCAACTCATGCTTTTATTCGGGAGGAATAATGAAGATTTTAATCGTAGATGACGATTTTGTCTGCCGCAATCTTCTTCTTGCTATGGTGAAAGATTACGGCGAGTGCGATGTAGCAATTAATGGAAAAGAAGCGATTTCTGCAGTCAAAAATTCAATCGAAAACAAAACACCTTACAACCTCATCTTCCTGGACATCATGCTCGAAGAGATTGACGGTCATGAAGTTTTAAAACGAATTCGCGATATCGAAAGCAATTTTAATATAGGCGGTCTAGACGGCGCAAAAATCATCATGACTACAATTCTCGACGACTTTGCCAGCATTAAGACAGCTTTCGCCGGTCAGTGTGAAGGATATATTGTAAAACCTATAACCAAAGATAAAGTAGATAAACAGCTTAAGGATCTTAAGCTTATCAGGTAACATTTTTCTTTACAAAAATCAGGATTTATTTTTTTTTCATAGCATGAAGAAATCATCCGGAACAGCTCTTGGCTCAAGAGGATTTGACGACAGCAGCCTTATAGAAGAATATCATAAGCTTAACTTTACCATTCTCAAGGAGAAACTTGAATCCCCTTTGCCTACAGAAAGAACAGCTGCGGCAAGAGTTCTCTCAAATCATAAAACTGATGAATGCGCCCAGATGCTTGCAGAAGCTCTTATCAAAGAAACAAAACTTTATTCAAAAATAGCAATCAGTGAAAGTCTCGGAACTCTTGGAATTATATCATTAAAATATCTTTTGCCTCTTCTCGGTAAAATCGGAACAAATCAGCATAAAACCATACCTGAAGAAAAATTCCGCAAAAAATCATTTCCTCTTCCGCGTGATATTGTTTCTCGAACTATCACAAAAATCGGAGAAGAAGCTCTTGCTCCGCTTGAAGAGTTTATCATGAGCGAAGACGAATCCGCAGTATCCGAAGCCTTAGATGCTTACGGATTTATTCATTTCTATGGGAACAACAAACGGGACTCTTCCTTTTTAATAAAAATCTACGGCAGAACACAGAACCTAATGATTAAGTGGAAAATCATAAGGGCACTGGAATCATTCGCTGACAACGAGACTGTTAATCTTCTCGAAAAGGTGCTAAAAGACAAAACATGCACAATTCTTCACAAAGAAGCAGAAAGATCTTTGACCCAGATAAAGAGAATTAAAGAAAAAAATATTTAACTAAATCCATGTTTCAGCCGACATAATCTGAAAGGGGATTTTATGTTAAAAAAACCATTTTTGTTTCTTTTAATTGCCGCTTTTCCCATATTATCTTTTTCCGCTGATTTTCACTGGAACCTGAACAAAGACGACCGCCTGGAACTTGTTAAAACTGCTAAAATAAATTTTCTGATAAACAACACCCTTCAGCGCATTTACGAAGAACGCAATATAATTGACCTGACATGTTATGACAAAAAAGAAGACGGATCTTTTGTAAAAGGAGGTTTCTCAGTTTTTACAAGAGAACATGATGAGAAAGTTTTCAGACTTACAGATAAAAAATTGTCTGATTTTGAAATTCATAAAAACGGAAAATATTCGGTTCCTGATAAATATCTGATGCCTAATTTACGCCATATTCCGATGTTTCCCGACAAAGAAATAGCCGAAGGTGATGAATGGACTGCACCGGTCGAACTTTATCTCGACAATTTTTCCGTGGAGCTTGGTCTTCTTCTTTCTGCAAAATACCGGCTCAAAGGATTTGCAGACATGGAAGGAGTCAAGACGGCGATAATAGAATATACCTTTGTGATAAACAAGGATCTTTCAGAGAAAAAGATTAAACATCCCGATATTCCGAACAAGATTGTCGGAGAAAATACCGGAATCATTTACTGGGACACCGCAAAAAATCAGGTAATCGGAATGAACGACAAGTACCGGATTATTTTTGCCTTTTTAAACAGAGGTTCCGTAACTACTTATGAATTTAGAATGAATATTGACACTGAATCGAAAGTCTATCGTCCGGTAGCCGAAAATGACAAAGACAAAGACAAGGAAGAAATAAAAAAAGAACTGCCGGAAGACAGCGGAATAACCGTTGAAAGCAATGATACCGGAATAGTTCTCAGAATGGGAGAAGTTCTTTTTGATTTCGATTCGGCAAAGCTGAAATCTGAAACTCAGGAAACCCTGAAAAAAGTAATAGATATTATCAAAAAGAAATATCCCGACCGTGAAATAATCGTTGAAGGCCACACGGACAGCACCGGTACACGCGGCTACAATATGAAGCTTTCTGAAAACCGCGCGAATAATGTAGCTGAATTTTTAAAAGGCGGAGTCGGTCATGATAAGCTTTCTTACAAAGGATACGGACCAGACCGGCCGATTAACGGAAATAGAACAGAAACGGAACGCAGACAAAACAGAAGAGTAGATATCACAATAAAGCTTAAGTAATTAAGCTTTATATGTGATGCGTCCTGAAAGAATCGTACATTCCACTGAACCGAAAAGTTCTGCTCCCATAAAAGGAGTATTTTTGCAATTTGAAGCTACAAAATCATCGTTTATAATTACTTTCTTTTCCGGATCTATAATTACGATGTCAGCGTCATAACCGGGTTTTATTTCGCCTTTTTTGATTTTTATAATCTTCGCAGGATTGCACGTTACTTTAGCAAATACTTCATTATAAGAAAGACCATTCTCCTTAACGAGTTTCGTTATCATCAAAGGAACTGCAGTCTCAAGACCGATTATTCCATTCGGAGCAAATTCGATTTCCTGACGCTTCTCATTCATCAGATGAGGCGCGTGATCAGTCGCAATCGCGTCAATAGTTCCGTCTTTGAGACCTTCAATAATCTTAATACGGTCATCCTCGGTTCTTAGCGGCGGATTCATTTTAGCGAGTGCAAGCTTCTCTCTCACAACTTCATCAGTCAGCGAAAAATAATGCGGCGCCGTCTCGCATGTAACCTTTACACCGCGCTTCTTTGCGTTTCTGATTATTTCAACAGATCCGCCCGATGATATATGCTGAACATGAAGTCTTCCTTTCGATAACCCTGCAATGATAACATCACGCGCAATCATAACTTCTTCTGCGGCATTCGGAATTCCGCGCAGACCAAGCGATGCCGAAACCTTTCCCTCATTGATCACGCCTGAATCAACAAGAAGATGATCTTCTTCGTGTGCCATAATAGGAACATCAAACATACGGGAATACTCAAGAGCTCTGCGCATAAGAATGGAACTGCTTACAGGCTTTCCGTCATCGGTAAATGCGACTGCACCGGCAGTATGCAATTCACCCATCTCGCTGATTTCCTCTCCCTTCATTCCTTTCGAAACGGCAGCAGCGGGAAAAATATTCAAAAGACCGGATTTCTCGGCTTCATGCTTGATAAATTTTACAAGAGCCTGATTGTCAATCGGAGGATTGGTATTCGGCATTGTAACAACAGATGTATATCCTGACTTCGCCGCTATCCGGCATCCGCCCGCGATAGTTTCCTGATCTTCGCGTCCAGGTTCACGGAAATGTACATGCAGATCAATCAATCCCGGAAGAACGAGTTTTCCTGCCGCATCTATTGTTTCATCAGCAGTTTCGGCTTCACCGATGGATTTTATTATTCCGTCTTCGATATTAACGCAGGCTGTTTTATCAAGCCCGCTTGCAGGATCAAGCACACGTCCGTTTTTAATGCAAAGTTTCATTTTTCTTTATTTATGTCCTCAAGAGTTTTTCCGCAGAGAAGAGAAAAGACAGCCATTCTCACGGCAATCCCGTTGGTAACCTGTTCTTCAATTATTGCATTTTCACAGTCTGCCACAAAATCATCGATTTCGATTCCCCTGTTTATCGGTCCGGGATGCATAACTATAACATCCTTTCTGCATTTTTTGAGTCTGTCTTTAGTAAGTGAAAAATATTTATTATACTCTCTTATCGAAGGAAAAAGGGAACCTTTCTGCCTTTCGAGCTGAATTCTCAGCATATTCACGACATCAAGCTTTGGAAGAATCGAATCCAAATCAAAAGTCATCTCGATTCCGTACAGTGAAAAATCATCAGGAAGAAGAGTCGGAGGTCCGCAGAGCACAACTTCCGAACCCATTTTTGTAAAAAGTTCAATTCCGGATCTCGCGACACGCGAATGCTTGATGTCTCCGACTATCGCAACTTTCAGACCTTTCAGAGAACCTGTTCTTTCATAAACGGAAAACCCGTCAAGAAGAGCCTGTGTCGGATGTGCATGATTGCCGTCACCGCCGTTTATAACATGAGCTTCACAGTTGCGCGAAAGAAAATCCGGCGCAAGAGAAACGGGATGGCGCATAACGATGAAACCGGTTTTCATCGCTTCAAGAGTCTTGACCGTATCAATCAGCGATTCGCCCTTTACAAGGCTTGAAGTCGACGGCGCAACGCTGATAACATCGGCTGATAGTCTTTTGGCTGCAATTTCGAAACTCAGCCTTGTTCTGGTTGAAGGCTCGATAAAAAGCATGCAGACAGTACGTCCGGAGAGAAATGAAAACTTTTTATTAGTCTCCGTGAATACTTTTTTAAAAATCTTTGCCGCTTCAAAAATATAAATAATTTCGTCATGTGAAAGCGATGAAATATCAAGAAGATCTTTTCGTTTGAGAGTCATACTTTCAAATAACACGAGTGCGTTTTTTGTCAATTATTATGTACTGCTCAAACACGAAATTATATTCAAAAAACTATCTTTCTGTTATAATAACCGTATGAAGCTTCGTAAGCTCATCTATGCTGTATCCCAAGCCTTCCCTGCCAAGTCCCGACTTTTTGTTTCCGCCGAAAGGAAAATGCCCCACGCCATGAGCCGGTGCTGAATTTACAGTTACGGAACCGTCCTGAAGCTGTTTTGCGATTCTGAGCGCTAGATTAATGTTCTCTGTAAAAATACAGCTGTCAAGACCGTACTCCGATGAGTTTGAAAGAGCCACGGCTTCTTCATGATCCGCTACCGTCATTATGGGTATTACCGGTCCGAAAATTTCTTCTTTGGCGATTCTCATGGAAGGATTTACATTATCAATAACAGTCGGTTCCATGACAAGTCCCGATGATTTTCCGCCCAATAAAATTCTACCGCCGCTTGATACGGCATCATCAACAAGTTCTTCTACATTTATAAGAGCTTTTTTATTGATAAGAGGTCCAACCTGAGTCTTGTCGCAGAGCGGATCACCTGACGGATATTTTTCAGCCTCGGCAAGAATTTCTTCAACAAGCTTTTCTTTTATATCTTTTACGGCAATAACCCGGCTCACCGCATCACATCGTTGTCCCGAATTTCTAAAAGACCCGCGTACTATCTGAGCCGCCGCGTTTTTCAAGTCGGCGTCCTTCAGAACTATAGCGGCAGCCTTTCCGCCAAGTTCAAGATGCAGTTTTTTTATGCCGGCAATTTTCGCGATATGTTCCCCGACGGCAGTCGAACCGGTAAATGAAATCGCAGAAACATCCTCGCTGGAAACAAGAACATCTCCCACATCCTTTCCGCTTCCGGTAACAATATTTAAAGCTCCGGCGGGAAGACCTGCAAGTTCGAGTATCCTCGCAAAATATATCAGAGCAAGGGGAGTATCACTTGCCGGTTTTGCAACAACAGTATTTCCGGCAAGAAGCGCAGGAATTATTTTTGCAGCGGCAATATACAAAGGATAATTAAACGACGATATAGTTGCAATTACTCCAAGCGGCTTACGTAAAACAATGGCAAATTTATTAGCAGTATCTTCAATCCATTCTCCTGGAAGATATTCGCCGTAAAGAGCCCGCACTTCCTGAGGAGCGAGGCGCAGACGTTCAACAGTTGCCTTGACTTCTCCCCTTGAAACAGACAGGGGTTTTCCGGATTCCATGGTAATTACAGAAGCAATTTCTTCTAAATTCTCGCTCATTATCTGAGCTGTTTTTTCAATAATCTCAAGGCGTTCAACTGGCTTGAATTTCGCAAATTCCGAATGATTTTTCGCAGAATTAACAGCGGAGGTCACGTCTTCCGCACTGCATGCCGGCACACTTGCAAAAACTTTCCAGGTATACGGATTATATACATCAATCTTTCCGCCTGAAACTGTGCAGTTCCAGCATCCGTTAATTAGAATTTTATAATGCCTTATTCCGTCTTCTTCCGAAAAAAGATTTCTGAACATAAGTCCCCCTTCTTCTTTAATTTAGACTATAGCATTTAGCGGAATTAATTCAAATTAATAACTTATCATCTTCTATTATTAATTTAGCTGATTTTAGAAACATTATATTACTGCCGAATATCACATTATAAAAAAGTTAATTTATTACAAAAAATTACTAATGGTTTCGGCAAATCATCCGACATATTTAATGTAGAATCAAACTCCTTTGTGTTCCTTTTTATGGAGGAACGCTTTTCCACACGGGATATGCCCATATCCCGTCTTTTTTTTCTCCTCACATCAATTAAAGAGTTTCTTGACAATGGCAGATAAATCATTAAATTAAATTTCCGGAGGATTAAAGTATGAATGCTACTCTTGAAAAATTCAACAGCTTCGATATTCTCCTGATATGCGGTGTTTACGGTTCAGGTAAAAACGCCTTCGCGGAAAAGTATTTTAAAAACGGCGCGTGGAACCGTGTGAGCAGAAATGAAATCCGAAAGCTTCTTTATGAAATGACGCGTTTCGGCGAAACATGGGAATCTGCAAAATTCAGCGAAGAAGACGACATTCTCGTAAAACACATAGAAAGAAAAATTCTCGAGCACTATCTTCACAATAAGAGAAAAGTTCTTGTTATAAACACATTCGCCACTAAAAAATCACGTCAGCGCTTTGTTTCGCTTGCAGCAGAATACAAAAAAACCATAGGCGCGGTTTTCATGAATATGCCTCTTGAATTCTGTCTTGCAGGATATAAGAAACATAATCCGACCATGCCCGAAAATGTTCTCAGGTCGATGTTTCAGAAAATTGAGCTTCCGGAAAAACGAGAAGGATTTACCGAAATTCTTGAAGTTCACCCAAAGGAATAAAACCCGCTTTTTCAGATAATCATTCTTAAGTTAAAGCCGTAGCCTGTTCTATTAATCTTGACAGATTATTTCAATACCTGATAAATCATGTATGGCAACGGCTGACTCAAAAAGACTTGAAAGACGGGCAAAATATATGCTCCTCAGCAAAGATATCCCTTCATCAAAAATGGATGTCGTAAAATCCCTTCTTTCCAATGACAAGCTTCTTCCTGAAGAAAAATACGGCGCTGTAATCGACCTGGTCAAAAACTGCCCCGACAAAAAAAATGAAGCAGAAGGAAGAAAAATCGAAACCGCACCGAAAATTATTACTAAAAAAAAATCTTCGCCGTCATTTGTACCTGTTTTATCCGGTCAGGCGTCTTCTTCTGTTTTCATTGATGAGCTTTATACCAAGTACCATCATCTTAATATTTTCAAAAAAAAGTATCTCATGCATTCCGGAAACTGGCTCAGTCTGACTATAAAAAAAAGACTCGTGCCTTCAAAGAAATTTTTCAGGCTTCTGTCTGAAATAAATGCTCATCAGGAAAAAATTCTTCCGAGAATAATTTCAGCCTGCGATATGATTGTTGCAGATGAACAGATAACAGATCCGCTTATATTCAATTATTTAAGAAATCTATCTTTATGGCTTTCGCTTACTCCAATGAGCTCTCTTGATTATGGAAAAGCGAAATGGCATGATGCTCCGACTTTTGAAAACGAATTCAAACAATATATGATTTACGCTTTTTCTTTTGATCTTTTGTCTATTGACACAAAGGAAAAGATAATCCTGTCTTTTGAAACCAAAATCCGCGAAATGCCGGATCTGATAAAAGAAACACTGATACCTGAAGATTCCGATTCTGCACGAAGCGGAAAAGAATCAAGGAACCTCAAAAAAGAAAAACTTATTTTCGACTACATGCTTACAATCCGTTCATTTATTCCTACAGTTACCGAAGCAAAAGGATCTCTTGATAAAATTCTTGAAAACAAGTACGGATTTCAATCTCTATGCTCATTTCTTTCCATTTATTTCGAATGCCTTGTTTTCCGCAGACCTGTGACGGAAAATGAAATCATCAGCTATTATTCAATAAAGCCTCTTCAGCCGAAAATTGATTCATGGAACTGTTCAGCCGAAACGCTGAAAAAATACGGTAAAGACGAAGAATCAGTAAAACAGAAAAAGATTCAGCTGATAAAGGAAGAACTCAGGCATCTTGACGAAATAGTTGAAATGATCGGAATGAAGTTCGAAGGATCGGATATTCTTCTTTCATCTTTTGAAGAACAATGGAAAATAATTAATAAACGAAGAATTGATACCGTCGCGGTTAAAAATGATGACTATATGACCTTTATTGATGAACTTCTTCATTATTTTGAAAAGGCTTATCTGCCCTTTCTCGACGGAA
>JAKPJF010000072.1 GCA_029554345.1 Spirochaetota bacterium
CAGCAGCGAAGATGATTAAGAAAATAAATGACTATATAGATTACTATAACAATGTAAGGATTAAGAAGAAATTAGGTTGGCTTTCTCCCGTTAAATTCAGGGAGTCAATTTCATAAGCAAAAATATTTTTGTCCAACAAACAGGGGTCAATCCAAAGAGGGGTTTGAGGTGATTCAATTGAGCGAATGGTTGTCATGGTCTAAAGATGAGATTCGGATTGTGGAGAGTTAAAAGAATTGATGGGAATAAAATACTCCGAGAAATCTGTGAAACAATTAAAGAAAATCGCAAAAGGCGATTTGAAAAGTGCGGAGATGATAATAAAAGAAATTGAAAGATATGCGGGGAAACAGCCTGGACATTTTGATATTAAATTTCTCAAGGGAAGGTATGGTCAGTTTAAACGTCTTCGAGTCGGAAATTATAGAGTAATTTTTGACAATGATTATTGTGTAATGTATATTTATGAAGTGCTGCATCGACAGGAGGCATATAATGGTTGAGACGCAGATTATTAAAATAAAAAATAAACCTGTAGCGGTTGTCATTGATTATAATGAATACCAGAAATTGATTGAAGCAAAACAGGATCGTGAAGATTATAATCTTGCAGTAAAAACAAAGAAAGCCGTCAAGAAATGGGTTTCTCACGAGAAGCTGAAAAAAGACCTTGGTTTATAAGCTTTACTTTCTGATTGAGGATGAGATTGGGATTGTGGTGGAAAATCCTCCTTTGATTAAGGAGAGAGGAGCAAGAAAAGAATCTCTTCATTTGATTTATTCTATTGACTCAGTTGCGTAAGCTCCTCTTTATAAAAGAGGGGTTTGGGGTGATTCAATGCGTCTAAACCGATTGTAGAATAGGATGCTTTTACAACGAATACGATGGAGGTGTTACGTGAATAAAAGAGATGAAGAATTGCTTGAAATCATCAAAAACCGTCTGGTTGAAGCGTATCATCCGGAACTTATTTATCTTTTTGGTTCACATGCGTGGGGCGAGCCGACTTCTGACAGTGATTTTGATTTCGCAGTTGTACTGAAGTCTTCAGATTTGCCCATGACAGAGCGGATGCGAATCGGATTGCGTGTGCTGGGAGATATTCCTATCGGCGTTGATCTTCTTGTGTTTACCGAAACGGAAATGAAAGAACGGCTTCAATATCGTTCAACGCTTCATTACAAAATTGTCCGTGATGGGGTAAAGATTTATGAAGCCGCATGAGGAATGGCTTGTTAAGGCTGAAAATGATCTGGAGTCTTCAAAGTATTTGCTGCTGTCCGGCAGACCGTTTGATGATATAATAGTATATCATTCACAGCAATGCGCTGAGAAATCCTTAAAGGCATATTTGGCTTATTTGGATAGAGAAATTGAGAAAACGCATGACTTGCGTCTGTTAACTGATATATGTGCTTCCTTTGATTCCGCGTTCATGGAGCTAAAGGAATATGCGGTTATACTCAGTCCCTATGCTCAAGTGTACCGGTATCCGATTGAAAAGATGCTTCCTTCACGTGAAGAAACAGAACTGGCGATATCGTATGCTGATAAAATATTTCAATTCGTAAAAGAAAAGATCAATGTTTGAATTGGCGAAAATCCTCTCTCCCGGCCTCTCTCCTTTGATTAAGGAGAGAGGAGCAAGAAAAGAAACTGTTCATCAGAAATAGTCTATTGACTCAGTTGCGTAAGCCCCTCTTTACCAAAGTGGATTGACCCCTGTTTGTTGGACAAAAATATTTTTGCTTATGAAATTGACTCCCTGAATTTAACGGGAGAAAGCCAACCTAATTTCTTCTTAATCCTTACATTGTTATAGTAATCTATATAGTCATTTATTTTCTTAAT
>JAKPJF010000073.1 GCA_029554345.1 Spirochaetota bacterium
ATTAAGAAAATAAATGACTATATAGATTACTATAACAATGTAAGGATTAAGAAGAAATTAGGTTGGCTTTCTCCCGTTAAATTCAGGGAGTCAATTTCATAAGCAAAAATATTTTTGTCCAACAAACAGGGGTCAATCCACCTTTGATAAAGGAGAGAGAGGTAAGACGGGAAACTGTTCATTAGAAATATTCTATTGACTCAATTGCGAAAGCTCTTCTCTATTGAAGAGGGGGTTGAGGTGATTCGAAATTTATAACTTACCAAACTGAGGCTTATCATGAATAACAAAATCAAAATTCACAAAATGAATGAATGCGATATCAACCAGGCGGCCGATATTTGGCAAAACTGTTATAATAAATACTCTTCAACCAATAATTTCTTTCCTTCATACTGGAAAACAAATACAAGCGAAATAAAGGATTTTCTTGAACAGAAAGTCAAAGATGGAGCTGCTTTCGCTGCAGAAGCCGACGGAATACTAATCGGCTATCTTGCATTCGACGCATTTAATTTTAACGGAGAGGAATCCGTTTTCTGTCCATCTATCGGTCATGCTGTAATCGATGATTACGCGGATAAAGTCTACCTGCTTTTATATCAGGCGGCAGCCAAAGACTGGGTGAGCAAAAATATATTCAATCACATGTGGACAATTAACTATAACGATACCCGGCTGAAAAATACTCTTTATGATCTTGGTTTCGGTTCATATCTAGTAGATGCGTTCGCACGCACTGATGCAAAGCTTGATGCGGTTTCATCTTATGAAATCAGAAAAGCCGCATCAAATGACGCAGATATTTTATGTTCATTAGTCGAAGAATCGAGAGAATATTATGCCTCGTCTCCCCTATTTTTAAAACGCGATCCGTATTTAATTGATGATATTTCAAAAATTCTTACTAATGGAAACGTATTCATCGCTTATAACAATAACATTCCTGTCGGTTTCATAAACTTAAGCGTCTCGCATGAAAATAATTGCATCGATCTGTCTGTCAAAAACTGCGGAATGATTGATGAGATCGGCGCCTACATTAAGCCGGAACACCGCGGAAATAATCTCGGCAAAGATCTTTTAAAAAATGTTTTTAATTACTGCACTTCAAACAACATCGAACTCATTCATGTCGATTTTGAAACGGCAAATCTTTTTGCCAATAAATTCTGGAAGAAATATTTCAGCCCGGTTCTTTTATCGGTCAGAAGAACTATCAATAAGAATATTAATGATTAAATCAATTTAAGGTATTTCATGTTCAGAAAACCCGAAAGATTAATTCTTGAGAATGAATTTGTTAAATTGACTCCAATGACAATCGGAGATGCTGATGCTTTATTTGAAGCTGCATCAGATAATGGTGATTATATATTTCATCATATGTTTTTTGGTCCGTTTAATAATGCCCGAGAAGTTAAATCCTATATCGAAAATCAAACGTCTAATGCTGACAATATAGTATTCACTGTTTTTTCAAAGCGGCTCGGCAAAACTGTGGGAAGTTGTTCGATAATCAATATCGATTCGATGTCAGGCAATGCTGAAATCGGTAGCGTTTGGTACTCGAATGAAGCCCGCAATACAGAAATCAATTCAGCGGCAGTTTTGTTAATTCTCACATACTTATTTGAAAATTTGCATTACCGAAGAATCGCATGGAAGTGCGACAATGACAATACATCAAGCAAACATGCCGCGGAGTCTCTCGGCTTCGAATATGAAGGCACATTCAAAAAGCATTTGATGATCAAAGGTAGAAACCGCGACACAGTCTGGTTTTCAATTATTGATGATTCATGGTCTCAAAAAAAGATTTCAATAGAAAAGCGAATTCATATAAAAACAACAGCTTCTAAATGACAAACCCTGCACAGC
The DNA here is from genome assembly GCA_029554345.1 of Spirochaetota bacterium. Lineage (GTDB taxonomy): Bacteria > Spirochaetota > UBA4802 > UBA4802 > JAFGJZ01 > JAKJGA01. The sequence continues at coordinate 1,882 of JAKPJF010000073.1, forward strand.
CGCTATCCGCATAAGTATAATACCCTTAAGCTTTTCTGTTGACTTTGATTGATAATCATATATTTAAATACCCATTTTGGAGATCAAGTATGACCAATCTGGAACTTGCAAAACTATATTCATTTGATGCGTTAGACTTCGAATATAAGCAAAGACCATTCGGTTTTTTTGAAGCTAATTTCAAATATGCGGTTTTACGATTTATATATCATTACAATAATTTCCAAAAAGAATACTCTGTAATACATGAATACTGCAAGAAAAACTTCAATAAACCAGATAATGGTGATTGGGTTGCATTTAACTGGAATAACAATCTAATGTTTGAATTTGATGCAATTTATTACAGCGCCCAGGCAATTATCAATATAAACCTGCTTAATGATGCAGTAAAAGAACTCTCGCCAAAAGAATTTAATCTATATGAATCTTTTTGCAAAAAAGTTTTAGAAAATCATAAGAAACTACACAAAAGAATACGAGATGATGTTGTGCATTTAAATAAAACAAATCACAATTCTACAACTTACGGAACAAGCTCCAGAATATCCACAAATTCCACTCATATGATTGTTTATTACTATTTCAGCACAGATTCAATTAAAATAATAACAAGCCGAGACTCAAACAATTCAATGATAAACTTCTTTGAATCTGTTATCATTTAATATTGAGCTATTTCGATATAGATCATATTCAATCATCTAAAACAATAATTGATTCTGGATTCGGAACAATAAGACTTAAAGATTACTTATATGATATCACAAATAATCTATAAATATATTTTTAACCTGACAAATATCTGTTCATTCTCCCTTTTGGTTTCAATTATTCACGAAAAGATTCAAATTCGATTGCTTTAGACTGAAAAAGCTACGTGAAAGGTACAAGCTCGAATGAAAAAGATGCAGAGAGGTATTTGAAGAGCGCAAATAGAATGAGAGAAAAAATCTTTAAAACGTCCGACGTAGTCGGACACAACTCGCGCGTCCGCAGCATCCGGCAAAGCCGGTGCGAGGAATACGCGCGACAAAAGCCAGGAGCGGGATCTCAAAGGGATGAGGGGCGGCGACTGAGCCCCTCGTCCCTTTGAATATTCTCGCATGATCCATGCGAAACTCGGATACATAAGGCGAAGCCTTATATTGTCGTCCGACACTCGGACAAATGGATATCAAAGGCGAAGCCTTTGAAGTCTGCCCGCCTCGCGGGCATCTTTGATCTTTTGCATGAGACCATGCGAAAATATGATTTTTTTATTGAAAAGAAATCCTTATCATTTTAGTATTAAGGTGATTCGTGTATAAAACTCCGGAGGCGTCATGCGTTTCAAATTTTTGATATTATTAATGTCATTTCTAATTTTTCAACCGTCGTCATCCCAGCAAAAACGCTTTATTGACAATAAGGACGACTCAATTACCGATACAAAAACAGGACTGATCTGGCTGAAAAACGCCGACTTTGCACAAAAAAGACTTTATCCGCAGGATGTTGCTCCGGTTTATTCCAAACTCAGATCTGTATCTAAAAGTCAAAATTGGAGAGTCCCTACGGCAGCCGAGTTTAATGCACTTTTGGAGGATATAGATCCCAAAAACAGAATTCAAGTACTTAGCAACGCCGGTTTTCAGAATGTGAGAGATCTTTATATTTTTGCAAACGGCGAAGCATGGAATATCACGGCAAACAGACCTCATAAATCCGAAGGAATCGGCCAAAATCTTTATTATCTCTGGCCTGTTAGGGATAATCAAGCAAATCAATCCGGTATTTCTACCGATAAAACAAAAGTTCTTCCCGACATTGGAAACAGATTCAAATCAGAAAATGAAGGAATAATTACAGATACTCAGACAGGACTTTCATGGATAAAAGATACTTCTCATGGCGGAGAAAAAACATGGGAAGATGCAGTCGATTATGCAAATAATTTTAAAAAGTACGGCCACAATGACTGGCGTCTTCCGACCCGCAAAGATTTCCAGATGCTGTTTCAGGGAATGGACAATTCAAACGACTGGTCAGAATTTCTTAAAAAAGCCGGGTTTGTAAATATTGGTAAATGGTATTGGACATCTACACCGTCGCTTGACTGGCCCAGCACAGCCTGCTATTATGCCAATGTCAATTACGGCTTTATAAACGTCAATGCGAAGAAAAACAAAAACAGTGTCTGGCTGGTCAGAGGTAAATCAAAATAAAAGCTTTTGTTTATTGTTAAAAAATATTTGTCTTTTTCGGCATACTGAATCACTATTGGAGAACATTGAGGCAGAGGTATTATGAAAAAAATAATTGTTTTTACAGCATTCATCGCTATAAGCTTTTCTCTAGGCGCCGTATTTAAAAACCGCGCTGATCAGTCCGGAACAAAATCCGGAAAGTATGTTCCTTCAGATTTAATAACAAAGTCGAAACTAAAAGACATGCCCGTACCACATGCACTTGAAGATTACGCTCTTTTTCAATCAATCGGGAAAGTAACAAACATTGTAATCGGAGACTTCAAATCCGGCGAAAATAAAATCACTTTGATTACCGATAATAACGCTGATGGCGTAGTTGATGCAGTAAGTACTTGGGATTACGAACAGAAAAAATTCAGTGAAATCCCGAAACCTTCAGAGCATATTTCAAAAGAAAAATTTCTACAGATGAAAAAGGACATTTTCGCAGGCGCTTCAGACTCAGGTCTTAGATCCAATCCTGAAGGAATTCATTTTCTCAAGAAAGTAATGGAAGAGCGCGCGACACGCATGGTGAAAGTATCAAAACACAACAGAGGATACAGAATAGCAGTTACGGATGCCGATGACACTCGCAAAAACCGCCTCGTATTTTCGTATTCAGATAACGGAATACTCGGCAAAGATGCGGCATTTGAAGTTCACTACAGAATTGTCGGAGAATATAATCTAATTCCGGTTATTAAAACCGGTGTCTTCTGCAAAAACAGTGTTGATCCATACGTAATAGAAGTAATAGAAGAAATTAAAAAAATCATATCCGACAATTACAAAGAATAAAACTCATTCCATGGCGGATTTTTCCGCCATGGCTACAGCTCCTTCAAGGGTTAGAGCTCCTGCTATAAATAAAGCCGGATGACAGAAAAGTGCATCAGAAATTCCGCATACTGAAGCAAGTTCGGATTCTCTTAGGCCTGCCCATTTTTCCGGAAACTTCTTCTTTACATCAAACGATTCATCCTCTACCGGAACCGCTCTTACACGGTACGACGGATTATTTTTATCCGGGAAAATCACATATAAAAAATCAGTTTCTTCTGAAACTATTTTCTGCCATGGACAGAAAACCGGAAGCACTAGATATTTTCTGCCGGCATATTCTTTAACTGCACTACGGACAATTTCTTCAGCTTCAAGAACCGATTTAGCCTTAGCTATTTCATTCTTTATTACCTGACCGGCAAAATCAATTATAGATAAAAATTTCTCATCTGTCTCTTCTTCATTCCACGGTGAATTAAACGAGTCAAAAACATCTGCTGCCGAATATATTTTTCTCGCTTCCGGTGAAACAACACCGCAGTCCAGTGCATCTATAGTCTGAATCAGTTTCTGGTCGACATAGTTCCATACAAAATCATTTCCGGCGATTTGTTTTCCGAAATGTTTCCACATCAGTCCGCACGCGGCATATGGAACTCCGTTTGCTCTTTCCCCCGCTCCGCCTGTCATGTGATGATCGAAATCATTCGTCGCCGGATCATTCTTTCCTCCGACATCAACACGCATATCGGCATTAGAAAGTTCAAGCCCGTCTCTTGTCCTTATTATACTGCAAGAAGGATATATCATACGCGCTATAGCGCAGGCAAAAACATCATCCGCATGAAATTTCCCATTGTGAACGGCAATCTTCATTAGTACCTCAGCTGAATTTTGACAGAACTGCTGCAACGGCATTTTCTGTTCGGAGAATTCTCTCTCCCATCGAATAACAATCGAAACCGATACCTTTCAACAGGTCAATTTCATATTGAATGAAACCGCCGTCAGGACCTATAATAATTACACTTTTTCCGCATACGGATTTCGGGAAAGGAAGGGCTGAATACGGATGACAAAGAATCTTATTTTTATCTGCAGAAATTAAAGGAAGTATATCCTCCGCGAAAGGTTTGAAAAGCTTATGGACTTTTACTTCAGGAAAAACAGTATCGCGGCACTGCTCAAGTGCAAGAAGCGATGTTTCAAAAATACCTTCATCTGATATTACAGGAGAATGAAAATAACTTTTATCAACTCTGTAACTGCGGATTATATGAATTTCTTTGACTCCCATGGATACGGCGTAATACAAAGCTCTTTTCATAGACTTCGGCCTGCAAAGAGCAAGAACCAGAGTAATATCAAGAGAAGGCGGAGGATCATCATTCAGGCAAAAAGAAATCTCTGCAAAATTATCACCCATTGAAAGCACTTCAGCAATCCCGCTCTTTCCATTTCTTAAGCCGACCTTAAGAGAATCTCCCTCGCCGTTTTTCAGTATTTCTTTCATATGCAGAAAACGCCGCCCTTTTATCAGCGCGGCGTTTTCGGAAACAAGATCGTCTTCAAACAAAAGAAGCTGGTTCATCGATTACTTGATTTTTATCTCCAGAGGCTTGATGTGCCAGATGTCCTCGGCATATTCCTTTATTGTTCTGTCAGTCGAGAATTTACCCATGCGGGCTACATTATAAATAGCCATAGTCAGCCATTTTTCAGAATCAAGAAAAGTCGAAGCAACTTCAAACTGCTTCGCGATATAGGCTTCGTAATCCGCCATAAGCATATATTGATCGCCGAAATTGAGAAGAGAATCAACAATCGGCTTGAACAGGGTCGGAAGCGATGGAGAAAAGAATCCGCTTTCAATCATATCAAGCACTCTTCTGAGTTCACCGTTCTTATGATAATATTCGCGCGGATTATATCCGGAATATTTGAGATTCGTAACCTCATCGTCTTTCAGTCCGAAAATGAAAATATTTTCGTCACCGACCTCTTCCTTAATTTCAACATTCGCTCCGTCAAGAGTTCCTATTGTGAGAGCTCCGTTCAAAGCAAATTTCATATTTCCTGTACCGGAAGCCTCCATTCCGGCGGTTGAAATCTGTTCGGACAGATCTGCCGCAGGAATCAGTTTCTCAGCAATAGAAACTGAATAGTTTGCAATAAAAACAACCTTTAGATACTTATTAACTTCAGGATCATTATTCACCACGTCAGCCACTGAATTGATAAGCTTAATGATAAGTTTAGCCTGATGATAACCCGGAGCGGATTTTCCTGAAAAAATAACAGTTCTCGGAACAAATTTCTTACCCGGATTATCCTTTATTCTGTTATAATATGTGATCACATGAAGCACGTTGAGTAACTGACGTTTATATTCGTGAATTCTTTTTACCTGACAGTCGAAAATCGAATCAACATCAACATCAATCCCGTTATTTTCTTTAATATAATCAGCAAAACGCTTCTTATTATTCAGCTTAATCTGTCTGAATTTCTCACGGAAATTTTTATCATTAATAAAGTTTTCAAGCTTTTTCAGTTCAAAAAGATTCGTTACCCACTTATCGCCGATTGTTTCTGTGATAAGCTGGGAAAGTTCCCAGTTTGCAAGTCTCAGCCAACGTCTCTGAGTTATTCCGTTCGTCTTGTTGTTGAATTTTTCCGGCCACAGTTCATAGAAATATTTGAAACAGCTGTTTCTGAGAATTTCCGAATGAAGCGCGGCAACTCCGTTTACGGAATGACTTCCGACGATACAAAGATTCGCCATGCGCACATATTTTTTCTCGCCTTCTTCTACGATTGACATATTTCCCATGCGTTTAAAATCTTCAGGATACTTCGCAGTAAGAATATCAATAAAACGGTGATTGATTTCAAAAATAATTTCAAGATGACGCGGCAGAACACGCTGAAGAAGATCAACCGGCCATTTCTCCAAAGCTTCGGGCAAAACTGTGTGATTAGTATAACCGAATGTTTTAGTTGTAATATCCCATGCTTCATCCCAACTCATTCTTTCATCATCTATCAAAATACGCATAAGCTCAGGAATAGCAAGAGCCGGGTGAGTATCATTAAGCTGAATCGCAACTCTTTCAGAAAACATCTTAAAGTCAGGAAATCCTTTTTTATAGCGGCGTATAATATCCTGTAAGGATGCTGCAACAAGAAGATATTCCTGCTTTAAACGAAGTTCCTTTCCCTGCTGAATATTGTCATTAGGATAAAGAACCTTTGATATAGTTTCGGATTCAGCCTTATGGGAAACGCTCTTATGATAATCACCGTCGTTAAATTCGTGAAAATCGAATTCGCGTGTAGCCTTTGCACTCCAGAGGCGCATAGTATTTACGGTATTATTCATATACCCAGGCACAGGAGTATCATATGCCATTGCAATTATCTGAGAAGGATTAGACCATCTCTTACGCGGTTTTCCGTTCTCATCACGGTATTCTTCAACATGTCCGTAAAAATTTACCGGAAACAAAAATTCGGGACGTGCGATCTCCCACGGATTACCGTAACGCAGCCAGCTGTCAGGAAGCTCAACCTGATAACCGTCCTTAATTACCTGATGAAATATTCCGAATTCATACCGGAGTCCGTAACCGTACGCCGGATAGGCAAGAGTTGCCATCGAATCAAGAAAACATGCGGCAAGTCTCCCGAGACCGCCGTTTCCGAGACCGGCATCCCATTCCGCTTCACGCAAATCTTCCAATTTATAACCCAACTCTCTCAGTGCCTGCTGAGAGTTCTCATAAAGCCCGAGATTAACTAGAGAATTTCCGAGTGTACGTCCGACGAGGTATTCCATCGAAAAATAATATACGCGCTTAACGTCATTGTCATAATAACTCTGCTGTGTTTTTATCCATCTGTCGACAAGACGGTCTCTTGTAGTAAGCGCGATTGATTCATATAAATCACGCTGTGTCGCAGTATATTCATCTTTGGCTAGAGAATATTCCAGATGAGTTGTTATTGATTTTTTTATGGATTCCGGATCAGTTTTCTGAAATTCATTTACTTCCTGAGTAAGACTTTTTTTCAACCCTTCATTGTTCTGCATATTACACTCTCTTTATAGTCTGATGATTTTTACTTTGTAATATTTTCACGCTTTTTCTAATTTTTCAAGCTAAATATACTTGTCCGGATCAAGCGCCTTGGAACCTTTACGTACTTCAAAATGGAGATGAGGTCCAGTTGCTGTTCCTGTAGAACCGATATTTCCGATATAATCCCCTTTTTTTATTTTCCTGCCTTTACGAACTGAAATTTTAGAAAGATGGCCGTAATAAGTTGCAAGATCATCAGCATGAGCAATTATAATCAGGTTTCCATAACCGTTTTTTTTAAACTCGGCAGTTCTAATTTCTCCATCGGCTGCAGCATAAACCGGAGTTCCGGCTTTAGCCGCTATATCAATTCCGGAATGAAATGTGCCGCTCTTTTTTGTGACAGGATGAACCCTGTATCCGAAATTGCTTGTACGGATTCCCGCAGCCGGAACGGAAAACTTTTTCGTATCAGGTTTTTCAGCAATCAGCTTTTTGGGATCCTTTTTTGAAGCAGGCTTTGATGTAGAAAAATAACGTGAATCAATCCAACCCTCATCGCCGTTTTCCCTTCTCACAAAAATCCATTCAGATATTTCACCATCCGAAACAGTTTCGGTTTTTATCAGAACCTCGCATTGTTCAGCAAATGAAAGAGTACCCGTTTTCTCCGATGAATCCGGTTCGGAATAAATCGGGAGTGAATCAGAAAGGGAATAACCATATACAGTATCCATTGTTCCGTTTATATAATGAACATGTGATGATTTGCTGATTCCTGAAACAGATTCAGCTTTTACGGGTTCAGATAAAATAATGTTGCTGTCATCAATTCTTCCATTGATTTCGCCGATAAACACTTTCATTTTCTGTATTATTTCCCGGCGGTTGTTTTCATTAGTTTTCTTGATTTTAGCAATATTCTTTTTATCAGAAGAACTCTGCTTATCAGCAACTGAAGCAGAAAAACCAAAAGAGAAAACAGTAATAAACAAAAGCAGAAAATATTTCATTTTATCTCCGGATTAATCACAAGTCTGTTAGCTTCCGTAAATGCTTTTACTTCGGAAAAGTCCCCGGGACGCGGTCTTGCGAATTTTCGAAAATATCCGATTGAAACAGGAAAATTTGCAGAAACCATAAAATCTTTAGAGAATACAGAGCTTAACGAAGTAAAATAAGAGACATTGAACAACGAATCATTTTTATTATATTTATAATAACTAGCATTGACTGAACTTTGGTCGCCGGAAACATAAAGTCTTTTAAGTGAAGGTGCATAATTGCCGCTGTAAGGACTTGCTGATGAAAATTTTCCGAGTGTCCAGTTTTCCATTTTAGGACCGAATCTTCTGTGCATAAGACGGATTGTTTTAAGAAAAGCTTTATCGAATATTTTATCGCGATCCTCTCTTGTTTCAGGAGTTGAAATATCGTCAAAAAACGGAGATATGCCTTTATCAACTATATCTCCCAGTAATTCTGCAGAAAGATATCCTTTTTCAAACGCTGAAAAAAAAACTTCTCCGAATTCATCTGAAAATGTTTCATTTAAAAAATTAAGATACACTCCCTCATAGATAGACGGAACAACGGAATTAGAATCAAAAGAAGCGTTCCATCCGGAAAAATAAATTCTGGCGAGTTTTCCTGATGTTATCTGAACGTTATCAAGTTTTTTCATAAAAAGCGGAAGGAAGTATTCCATGGAGACTGACTTATCAATTACCGAGAATTCAAGAATGTTATCTCTTGTCATTCCTTCTCTAATAATATTTGAAATATTTTGATAACGCAGTGAATTTATTGCAGAATAATTTCTTTTAAACGGATCATAAAAAATATCACCTGATGCAAAGCCTGATCCGGACATGATTCTTTCTGAGAAACAATTAACAGGTTGAACATTTTTTTTCTTTAAAAGAGTTTTCTCAGAATAATCAGCAAAAGAAAATCCGCAATTGTATTCTTTAACCTCATCGTCTTTTGATACAAGAATAACCGATGGATAAGTATCTGCCGAAGAAAGATATCCCTTAAAATCAATCTCTTTATCTCCGCCCGTAAGATCAAAAAGAAAATCTATATAGGTATTTTTCGGAAAACTATTTCTTATAAAATAATACTCTTTTGCAGAATCGCCGGAGGTATCACCGGATTTTTCGGGAGGATAAGAATTGCCGTCTATTCCAAAATCATCCGCAAAGGCAATAAATCCCTGGTCGGAAACAGCTGCATAAGGCGCACCGGTCGGTTTTCTGATTTTATTAAAAAGATATTTCTTATCTGGGGAAATATACGATTCTTCTGTTTCAGTAAGCATAATTCTGCTTACTGAAAAATAATCCGTACGCGCCGGAAAAACTGAATGGAATCCGTTTCCGGATAAATGGAAAGCAAAAGGTAGAGATGCTGCAGTTACAGCATCATAATATTTACCGTTCATTTCGAAACGAACAGGGTACCAAAGCGGGTATATCGACGAAGAACTCATGAGTTTTAAGCCGTAATTTATCTCTGAATTTATAGATGAAAAATAGACAAAACCCTCGCCGTAATATCCGATCGCGTTTTCAAGTCTTTCAGATATTTTCCTGAATCCGTTTACAAAATTGGAATCAGTTTGGGCATAGAAAACAGAATTGTCTTTACCGAAAAGTTCATCTGCCCAGGCTTTCTTTTCCTCCGGCATGGCAACTGATAATTCCCTATAATTAATAAATCTTCCTGAAAATTCAAGAAGATAGAATAAAGCAATTACATCTTCTTTAGTCCAATCTTTTTCCGAGTAATCATTTGACGCCGTTTTTTTATAACTGAATTTATTCTTATAATTATTTATTCCTTTGATGTATGAATCTAATAATAATTTTGATGTATCAGAAATATTTTCAGAACAAATAATCGCGTAATGCTTGAGTCCGGTTCTTCTGATAATTTTTTTCAGTTCAGAAATTTTCTCATCATCATCGAAGGAAATGGAATCATCCGCTAGCATTCTCAAGTATTCCATTAAAGGAAGACGATCCTGCGCATGAAGAAAACCCAGCGCATAAAACATATCTTCACGGTTATCAACATGAACAAGCGGACATCCGAATTCGGATCGTTCAATAATTATCTGCGAAGAAGAATTGCCTTCTATCACACCGGAATACTTCGTTTGAAATCTAATGTTTATTATAAAATATGCCATAAATGCAGAAAGCACGGCAAAAACGGCAATAATAATGTATCTTCTGCGGATTCTCATTGCAATATGCTGATATTTGAATTAGTCATTTCAATTTTCAGAAAAGCATCCTCCACACTTGTAAAAAACTTGCTGAAATCTCCGACACAGTTTATTGAAGTTAAACCTGCTTCAATCTCGGCGATTGTAGAAACTTCTCTACTGTATATATAGCATTCCACCTGTCCCTTTTCATACTCGGCTTCGACAACAACACAAAACTCATAGTCAATATTCGATGAATTTATAACTCTCTTGACTTTTACATTATCAATCTTAATCATTTTTTTCTTTAATGCAGCTAAAAGTTCAGATTTTTTTGCCGGATTAACCGCCATGTCAATATCATCTTTAATCTTCATGGCATCAGCAACAGTAATTTTCGATTTGAACATCTGTATGACAAAATATGTATCCAGACTGCACCCCTGGCAAAAAAGCATTAAAGAAAGCAACATAACAGATAATTTTTTCATCTTCAACTCCGGACAATATTAAACTAAATCATATATCTCAAATCTAAATCAAGTAAAGAAACTTAAAACAAGCTGTAAAGAAAAAATCATGAAAGCATTTTTGAAATAAAATCATATATGTGCCGCCTGACCGGGCGCAATACAGGTACAGATCTTAAGACAAGTGAATATATGAATTTTTCATTACTTGCGGAAGATGACAAGGACAACTTCTTTTCATCACGTTTCTTTTTTAAAGTTATTACTCCCATCTGAAAATCCCCGGAAATACCTTCGATAACATATTCTTCACCTTTTGAAGAATATTCAGAACGAAGCTTTAATGCCTTGGAGATAATTCTTCTCCGGTTTCCGAAAATCAATGCTCCGGTAGGACAGTTTAATACACAATGGGGTTTAGAATCGGCTTCTATCACGCAAGCATGACACTTATGCGCCTTTTTTTTAGATTCACCAGGGAGATTGCCTACCATAACGCATGCAAATGGACAAACTGTCTCGCATTTGCCGCAGGCAATACACTTATCCTTGTTAATCACTACAAATCCATCCTGATAAAATAGCGCGTTCTCAGGGCATGAAGCAACGCACTTTGCATCATAACAATGACGGCATTTTTCGTGATATGCCGAACCGTCCTCGAAATAATTCACCCTGCTCCACAGTGAAATTGTAAATTTATGGGGTTGGTCAGGTTCTGCTTCTTTCGGAAGATTATTCCAAAGCTTGCAGGCAGTTCTGCAGGAACCGCATGCAATACAAAGTTTCTCATTTATAAAAAAAGCCTTTTCTCCCATCATACACCTTTTACAATTTCCGCATAAAAAATACGGTAGTCCGGTCTTGGATTAAATCCCCCGTAAGCATATACTTTAACCGGATAAAGAGTACGGTCTCCGGCTTTAATTTCCTTTGAATTATTTTTCTTCAAAACGAGACATGCAATCTGCTTGTCTCCGCTTTTAAGAATTATTCTTGAATAGTTCGGTATATCAGAAAAGTAAGCCGGAATCTCTGCAACAGGCAATCCGAACATTTCGGAACACAATGCCTCGGTAGGCATTGATGAAATTTTATCTCCTGCTGGAATAACAATAATTCCAGAATTGTTCTTAACAGAATAGAATGAATCTAAATTATTATTGAACTTCAAAAAACTGCTGACAATCGAAGCAAACGGGACTGTTTTGAGATCAAAAACTGCCTTTGAATTGTTTTTTTCATAATTCTTATAACGAACAGAATCCGACGGAATATATTCCGATGAAAAAAATACAGCCCGGCGGTTTTGCGGCCAGAAAAAATCTTTATGAAAATCAGAACTTTCAGCGTATCCTGCATAAAATCTATTTGCGCAGATTAGTTTTTTATCTGATCCGCCGGCAAAACTTTTAATATTCTTCCCTTCGGAAATTCCGGATATTTCACTGCGCATAGATTCAATAAAATCAGACTGTATCCTCAATCTGCTTTTCATCAATGGATCAGGAAAACGTCCGTCTTTTGATTCATAAAGCTTTATAGTTCTATCCGCTAATGCGGTAAAAAAATCCGATTCAGACGGCTCATCACCGAAACCCCGGATACTTTTTATTCTACGGAAGGAATCCGTAAAAGAACCCTTTTTCGCACTTCTGTTTTTAGCCGTAAAAAGAATAATATCCGCTCCGGAAGTTTCGAACGAATCAATAATTTTATCAGAATCCGGAGAATCCGAACTGATAAAAACAAAATCCGACTTCAATGCATTCTTCATCAAATCATTAAAAACCGAAGAAGAAACATCTATCCCCGATAAAAAGTAAGCGGAAAAAAAACCGGAACCTGATTTCAAATTAAAATCATCCGTAGAGATTCTCCCGAACCTTTTCGGAAGATATTCGAAGGAATCACGCATAATATCATTTCCCGATGTGTAAAACGCGCGCATAAGAGCAGATACTGAATTCGAAAAATCCGCACGGATAGAAGTATCATATTGGGATGTATTATTCCTTTCATAAGTCTTGGCATCAGACTCAGGATTCCTTGACGAAAGATCAGGAAGAGGTATCATTCCGGGGTATTCCGCCCATCCTGGAGCAAAATCAAAAACGCCTTGTTCGTTTCCTCCGCTTTTCAGCCATGCGATTCCTGCGTTCGGCAAAGAAACATTTCCCCCTAGGATATGAAGAACGGAAAGAAGCCAGGCTGAGGAGAATCCTCTCGAATTATCACAAAAAGATCCCCCGAAAACCGATGACAAAAACTTTGTTTTTCCGTTGCACATCGATACTTTTTCCGAAACAGCAAGGAAAACCCCTGCATCAATTCCGCATGCCGAAACGGCAGCTTCCGGAGTGTATGATGCTAATTCCTTAGAAAGAAGACTCAACACGGAATTTTCTCTGCGCATAGAATCATCAGATTCAGGATAGCCGCGTTCATCCATTCTGTACGCGCCGCCCATAACAGAATCAGTCAGAAAAGATGCATCCGTATGATTTAAAAGAAATTCTTTGTTTTCGAATGAATTTTTCAGAAGATAATTAATCAAAGCACCTAGCAAAAAATAATCTGTGCCCGGAACTATTCTAACATGAATATCCGCAAGAGACGAAGTATGCGTGGAAACCGGATCAACACATATAATAAAAGTTCCTTTCTTTTTCGCTTTCAGTATTTGCGGTACAAGCGACGGATTGTTCATAGCAATATCCGCACCGAATATAAGCATAACACATGAATCATTCATTGACTCTATATCAGTATGCGATGCGGATAATCCGAATGCATCTTTCAGGCATTCGGAAGCAGAATCATGAGACAGAAGAGTCTCGCTCCCATGATAAAGAATACCCAATGTTCTCATAAACTTGGTGATATAATATGCTTCTTCATTTGAAAGCGAAGAACCCATGACAGATGCAATTGTTTTCAGATTATTTACTATAAATCCGTTTTCGGTACTTTGGAAATCACGGTCGCGGATTTCTTTGATTTTCACGGCAGAAAATTCAACAGCTTTATTGATGTCTATGTTATCCCATGTTGTTGAATTTTTTCTTTTAATCCTGAAAACGGATTTTGCTGAATTTAATAAACCTGGGATTGAAAGCCCTCGTGGACATAATGCTGAAGAGTTTTCACCCTTAATAGAAATAAATTGACCGTTCTTTCTGTAATTATTCACACGGCACTGGGCCGAACAATAAAGACAAAGAGACGGAATCTTCTCTGCGAAACGCAATTTTTTTGACGGTGAAATTCTATTAAAAACATAAGGCACTCCGCCCGCGGCAAAAGCCGCTCCGAAGGCCGCTGATAACTTTAAAAAATCTCTGCGGTTCATCTAACATCCCGTTAGCCGTCTCAATTACGGCATCTCCCATAAAAAAAGGTCTGGGTGCATATCTGTCAATTCTTTATTCGTACACGGCTCTTTCAGCCCATTAACATTTAAAAATAATATTTTTAATATTTATTGTTATATTTACTTGACAAACTTTTCATGAAATGTGTAATGTCTTATTATTATTTTTTTCTGTTACTCGCTTATATCGGCTACTTTGCTCTCCTTTCTGTTTGCTCTGTAATCTCTGAATTTGCTCGTTAAGAAAAGAATATGACAGCAGTAATGCTGTATTTTTTAATATCCGGAAAATCCGGAAGGAAAGGTATTTATGGGAAAGAAAATCTATGTTGGAAACCTCAGCTACGGGACATACGAAGATGGTCTTGCTGATTATTTCAAAGAACATGGAGAAGTCGCTTCAGTAAAAATTATTACAGATCGCGATACCGGAAGATCAAAAGGTTTCGCATTTGTTGAAATGGGTACTGATGCAGAAGCCCAGGCCGCAATAACAGCTCTTAACGGCGCTGAAATTGACGGACGCCGTCTCAAAGTTAACGAAGCAATGGACAAGCCCCGCACTAATTACGGTCGCTACTAAGTTTTGATTTCTTGAAGATAAAAAAAAACCGGCTTTATGCCGGTTTTTTTTTATCTTTTTTTCATTCCGATTGTTTTATTATTATCTGAATTGTACAAATCGAGAAACTTATATATTTCCCAAAGAGAGAAAAAAATAGTAAGTAAAACCGGTCCGATTATTACACCGGGAAGATTAAAAGTCATAACACTGCCGATTAGAAGAAAGAAAAAAAGTATCGGATGAAAATTCAGTTTTTTACCGAAAACCTGCGGCTTAACAACATTCTCAAGAAATAAATACCAGAAAAGCGACCAGACGGCAAGTAAAACAGCTTCTTTATTTTTTCCTAAATATGCAAGATGAGCTACAGCCGGAACCCATACGATCGAGGTCCCTATTCCGGGAATCAATGAAAAAACAGCAGCGGCGGCAGCTCCCACCATCCACACACTGACACCGAAAATCAGAAAACCAACTCCGACCATAGCACCCTGAAGAACCATGATGAGTATATTTCCAAAAATCAGAACTTTTACCACATTCTTAATTCTTCCGAATATATCTACATCAACATCCCTCGGAAAAGGAATGACTTTATATGCAAGAGGAGTAAGTTTATGCGCCTCGCTGAATAGAAAAACAAGAAACATAACCGTAAAAAGAATATTTATGAGAAAAGTGACTGAAAAACCGACTGCTTTCATTATACCGGAAAAAATATCGAATGAATAGACCTTTATGAATTCCATTACTTTTTCATAAACGAGTTTTTCTCGGATACCTAGATAAGCCAGAATCTTTTTGAGAGTCGCGTTTTTATAAATATATATTTGAATATCAGCAGGTTTGATATTATTGGTTACATTATGGTAAATTTCAAGCGACTGATTCGCCAGAAGAAGCATCAGTACAACTGACGGAAGAATAACCATAAGACAAAAAGCCGATACAACAATAAAGGTACTTATCCGCTGTGACTTCAGCCTAGCAGCAAAAAAATTATGTATAGGTTTAAGCGCGATATAGCTGATCACGGCAAAAAAAAGCGGCCAGATATAATATCTGAATATTACGGCAATTGACACAGCAACTGCACCGAACAGAACCAGAAACACGATTTTTTGTGCACGGTTGTTTTTTATTTCGGAATACGAATTTGGATTTCCCATTACTATTTTTTCCCCATGGGAGGGCGGTGCATTATTTGCACCGCCCGTCATGATTGCACAGAAACGCCATCATTTAGTGAGATAATGAGACAGATCGGATGCGATTTTTCTTATCGCATGATCCAGATAATTGTCATCAGATATTCTTTTGCGATACTCATCGAGAGATAAGTTAAGTCTGCCTGATGTTTTGACCTCAATCTCACGCCCCTCCTTGTTCATGAGACTCTTCATGACATTTCTCCTTTTTGACCCGGCTCCTCCTTGAGCTGGCGATCATACCTGTTTTCAAATTCGACCTGTTATTGAATTTACATTAGAACTAATTAAATAAATTAAGTATTAATTTACAGGGAAAATGCCGATATTATGTCTCATTTATCTTACAATATCTTCTATGTGGGAAATCTTTTGTCCGTCTACCGAAAGTAAATCAAACCGGAAAATTCCATATTGCGGATTCTCTCTGACAAATCCCGCAGCAGCCTTTCTCATTCTTGCTATTTTTTTTGAATTCACAGAGGAAACAGCCCCGCCGAAAGAGTCTTTTGAACGGTAACGAACTTCAGCAAAAACAACTATTCCGTTTTTAGAACAAATTATATCAATTTCTCCGAACCTTCCGAAATGATAATTTCGTTTCAAAATTGAATATCCTGTGGATTCAAGAAATGACGAGACCAGATCTTCTGCCGAATTTCCGGTCTCACGTGAATTCATATAAGATCATCCATTTTAAGTCCTGCTTCTTTTTCGTCGAGGGTTTTTACGATATAAAGAGACTGATCTTCAATCAGATTTACTATAGTAAGATCGGAATACTTTGTTCCGTTTTCATCCAGTATAAGCTTTACAATCGGACGGAGAGGCTTGCTTGGAACCGAACCTATAACAATTCCTGTTCCCTTTTTATTTAGCTGAACGATAGAACCCACTGGATAAACGCTCAATACGGCAATGAAGAGCCTAATCAGCACAGGGTCGAATTTCTTTGCACCGTCGGAAACCAAATCCTTCATTGCATGGTAAAAAAACTTTTTATCACGGTAACTTCTACTTTCAATCAAAGCTTCGTAACTGTCTGCAATTGAAGCAATTCTTCCCTGCTCGGAAATTTCAGCACCTTTTAATCCCTTCGGATAACCTTTGCCGTCAAACTGTTCGTGATGCTGAAGACTCATCATAGCAGAATAATCTTTAATATTTCCAAGTTCCCGTAAAACCTTATAACCGAGCAAAGGATGCGACTTAATTTGATTTATTTCCCTGTCCGTAAGATCAGACTGTTTATGCATAATGTAATTCGGAATCTGAGCCATTCCGGAATTTATAAGGAGCATTCCTATACCGAGATCGACAAGCTTATTTTTCGGATACTTGATAGCCATACCGATAAGAAGCGCATAGAAAGTCGCATTAACAGCATGCGTGGTCAATATGTCATTATCTGATTTAATCGCGTGAATGAAAAGAAACACATTCCGGTTTTCTCCCAGAATCTTCAGAATATTCTCAACAGAAGCTTCAAGTTCTGTTGTTGTGAAGACACGGCTGTTTCTGATTGCCGTATGCGTTTTCATTACCGCAGAACACGCCTGTTCATGCACCTCGACAAGCCGGGTTTTCATATCGAGCATCTTGTTATAAT
This sequence comes from Spirochaetota bacterium, assembly GCA_029554345.1. Classification (GTDB taxonomy): domain Bacteria; phylum Spirochaetota; class UBA4802; order UBA4802; family JAFGJZ01; genus JAKJGA01. The sequence goes on from JAKPJF010000073.1 coordinate 19,423, forward strand.
TATCAAGTATTATATCGAATTCACGCGCATTTACCTTAATCGATTCCGCCGCTTCTGCAGAAACGACATCTCCATCACATTCAACTTCGGTAATATTCCATTTCTGGAGACGTTTTATATCACTGTCCTTAATAGGAACATTTGCTCCAACAAGAATAGTGGATTCATCAATATGCACCGGTTTTGTAAAACGCATTCCCGGTTTTAAATCTGTAACCATAATTTTTTTCATACATCTTAATCCTATTCTATGGTTCCGTTAACCTTCCAGCAATAAGCGATAACTTCTGATACTGCTGAATACAGTTCAAAAGGAATCTCCTTGCCTTCTCTTATATGAAAGAGAACTTCAGCTAAATCAGAATCTTTATAAACAATAACGCCGTTTTCACGGGCAAGTTTTATCATTTTCTCAAAAAGTATATCTTTTGCCTTGGCAACTACTACCGGAGCCTGATCTCCTTTTTTGTAGCTTAGCGCGACTGCTTTGCTGCTTTTTTTCATGCCTTAGTATCCAAAAAAGCCCCGGAACAGTTATTTTCAATTTCTGAAACAAATTCTTCATAATTAAATAACCGTATAATCAAACCCTTTTCAATCTTTTTTTGAATGTTTTCGTAAATTTCCGGCAAAAGAGCCTTTATACCCGAAAGAAAAGGTTTATTTACGGCAATAAGACATATCTCAATTCTTTCTGCAGATAATTTCGCGATAAGATCTATTTTTCCGGAACGGCTGAGCTCGAATTCTGCGAAATAAAAGCCCCGGTCAGAAAATGAATCATATTCAAAAAGCTTTCCTTCGTCTTCAATATAAAAGAAATCATCATCTGACGATTTACTGTCAAGTTCATATTTGGCATATTGCTCTAATATTTCATCAGCCGCATCCCGAATGGTTTCTTCAGCCGGAAGTGATGAATTCTCAAAAAAAATGTCAAACATTGCAGAACGTTCGTCAGAAAGAAATATTCGGGATATAAAAGAAACTTCAGAAGGAGTAAAATTTTTTGCAACAAGAGATCCGGCGCATGAACGTAAAAAATCTTTTTTTGCAGAAGAATAATCAATGCGATCTTTTGCACGCATTGCCGACATAAACACACTCATACCCGCACGGATTGAGCGTAGAAAAACAGATGCGTTGGACGAATCAGAAAATAATTCTTTAAAAAAGGCTCCGTCGGCAATTCTGAAAACCGGGCGTTTATTTTCGTTTCCAACATATTCAAGTGATAATTTACCCGGTTTTATTTCACCCGAAATTTTAGCTTCGACGACATCTTTGCCGACTTGAATGAGAACAGATTCTTTTGAACGGGATAAAATACGTCCGGTAATTTTTTGACCTGGAATATAGCCGTTAGCAGATGAAAAAACCGGATTCATTTTACTTCCTGCATGGAGCATAACTTATACGGTGAACCGGACTTGCTCCATGCACGCGTAATGCTTCCATGTGCTCTTTTGTTCCGTAACCCATATTTCTGTCAAATCCGTAAGAAGAATAAGAGGAAGATAATTCCATCATCTCCCTATCCCTAATAACTTTGGCTATTATAGAAGCTGCCGCAATTGAAAATGATTTCGAATCACCTTTTTTTACAGAAAGAGAAGGAATTTCAAACTTAAAAGAAAAATTTCCGTCTATCAGAAGATAATCAGGCTTCAAATCAGATTTAGTGATCAGTTTCTGAATGGCAAGACGGGTTGCCTGATTCACATTAATTGAATCAATTATTTGATGATCTATAAAAACATGCCCGCAGGAAACAGCGTGTGCTTTTATGAAATCAAATACTTCTTCACGGCAAGCAGATGTCAGCTTCTTGGAATCATTAATACATTTGAAATCATGTGGGGGATCAAGTATAACATTTACAGGAAAAACTACCATTGAAACAGAAAGAGGCCCCGCAAGGGAGCCTCTACCGGCTTCGTCAATTCCGGCAACATATTTGCAGCCGTTTAACAGAAGTCCTTTTTCAATATCAAAATCCGGCATAAATCTGCCGCACTTGATTATTCCTGAACCGCAGCAGGAGCTTCGGTAGTAGCAGGAATAGATTTAAGAGAAACACGGCCTTTGCGCTCTTTAAGTTTGGAAGCCTTACCTTTAAGACCTCTAAGAAAATAAAGTTTGCTTCTGCGCACAGCTGATTTCTTAGTAATTTCAATTTTAGCAATTCTAGGCGAATTGATCGGGAATACTCTCTCAACACCTACATCATAAGAAATTCTTCTTACAGTAAACGTTCTTGCAACGCCTCTGTTATTAATTGCAATAACAGTTCCTTCATAAACCTGGATTCTTTCTCTTGTTCCCTCAACTATCTTGTAATGAACTTTGATAGTATCACCGATTTCAAAATCCACCTTCTTTTCCTGAGCGAGCTCAAGACCAAGCTGTTCAGCTTTGTTCATTTCTGTTCTCCTTCTTTCATATTCAGATACTTCCGATAGAGATCCGGTCTGACACTAGAAGTTTTCTCTTCACTCATCATCAAACGCCATTTTCGTATCTTAGCATGATCGCCGCTTAAAAGGATTTCAGGAACTTTCATTCCGTCAATCTCGGACGGCCGCGTGTAATGAGGATATTCCAAAAGATCGTTCTCGAAACTTTCTTCGAGAAGCGAGTCACTGTTGGACATAAATCCCTTTTCAAGCCTTGCCGCCGCGTCCATAATTATCAAAGCGGCATATTCACCGCCTGAAAGGACATAGTCGCCTACCGAAACTTCGATATCGACATAACGGTCGATTACCCGCTGGTCAACGCCTTCATAATGACCGCAGATGATGATCAGCTCTTCTTCGGCGGATAATTCCTTGACCATATTCTGAGTCAAGGGTGTTCCGCCTGCTGATGCAAGAATAACTTTAGCATTCTGCGATTTAATATTTTCCATACAGTTAAAAAGAGGACCCGGCATTAATACCATTCCGCTTCCTCCGCCGTACGGAGCATCATCACAGCGCTTAAATTTGTCTTCCGAATAATTTCTAAGATCGTATATATCCGTTTTTATTACACCTGAGTTTATCGCCTTGCCCAGAAGTGAAGACTTCAAAGGCGAATCAAAAAACGCAGGAAATAATGTCACAATTTTAAAATGCTTCACTGACTACTCTTCAAATAATCCGTCAACAGGGGAAATATCAATCCGCCCTTCTTTCAAACGTGAAACATCAACCATCGAATCAACAAACGGGAGAAGAAACTGTTTTGATGATGAATTTTCAATCACCAGAATATCGCCTGCTCCCTCAATAATATCGACTACTTTTCCGAAACAAACACCGTCACGGTAAGCCGAAGCACCTATCAAATCGCTGTAATAAAATTCATCTTCAGACAGAATGTCGCGGGTCCTTTCGGCATGTTCTTTTGAAATTGCCAGAGTAAATCCTTTAAGTTTTTCTGCTGAAGTTCTGTCAGTCAAACCTTCAAATGAAACAACCGCATGATTGCCTTTCAATAAAGAAAAAGAATCAACAGTATATTCCTGAACGGCAGAACCTTTTACTGCAAAAACGGCACTTCCGCGCTCAAAACGTTCGGGAATATCAGTAATAACGAATATCTTAAGTGCGCCTTTCAGCGAATGTGCGGAAAGAACTTTTGCTATTCTTATAAATTCGTGATCCAAACGTCAGTCCAGAATCTCCAGGACGACACGCTTGCCCGACTTAACGGAAGCAGCCGTCATGACAGTACGGATTGCACGGGCTATTCTGCCGTGCTTTCCGATGACTTTGCCCATATCATCTTTTGGAACTCTAAGTTCAAGAATGGTGGACTTATCGCCTTCTATTTCCCTTAGTTCGACCTGATCAGGTCTGTCAACCAGGGATTTTACTATGTATTCAACAACTTCTTTGCACATAAATTCTTTCCGATAAAGGAATTAAACAAGACCTTTTCTTTTAAGGATGCCTTTTACAGTAGCTGAAGGCTGAGCGCCTTTTGCAAGCCATGCTTTTACCTTGTCATCTTCAAGACCAACCTGATTGTCTTTTGCAACCGGATTGTAAAAACCAAGGCTTTCAAGAATAGAACCGTCTCTGCGGGTTCTTTCATCAATTGCAACTATCTTATAATAAGGTCTTTTTTTTGCACCTGCTCTCTGTAAACGAATTTTTACCACTAAATCCTCCTAAATCCACTAATGGATGATTATTTTGCCGTACGTTTTTTTGTCAATAATATTAAACACACCCGTTAGAACTGTGTCATTCGAACGCTCATCACTGTAACAAGTTTTTTATTCCGCAAAATAGATACTCTCGCATTGCCGTGACGGGCGAAAATAAAAGCAATTTCCTTTCCGCCGTCAGTATTGGCAGAATAACAAAGCCTGTTTCCGAAATCATCCTCAACATAAGCTTCTACAAGCGACATATCGCTCTTTTTCATTTCATATTTTACAAGCTCATATGAGTTATAAAGATGCTCCTTTATAGGGAAATAAGCAACTTTGAGCTTAACTGTCATACCTGAAGATATTGAAGTGCCCGCACTTACAGACTGCTCAAGAATTTGACCGCTTAAATCAGGCGAGTCCGTATTGACGATTTCCTGCTCTACCACGCATCCTTTTGAAACAAGAAGATCATAAACAAGATCAATCGACTGACCCTTGATGTCAGGCATCAATGCGTCAGAAGCGCTTCCCGACGAAACCAGAATATTTACACGCAGACTGTGCGGCACTTTTTCGCCGGCGGCAGGACTCTGCTGAAGAACAATACCTTCGGGCTTATCGGAAGGCATATAAGTCACAACACCAGTCAAAAGAGAAACGGTTCTCTGACCTGTATGAAGATTGAGAAGCTTGGTTTTCGCGCTTGAAAGCGGAGAACCTATCAGAGACGGAACTTCAACCTCAAGCTCATTTCGGCTCACAACAAGAGTAATGCGGCTGTTTTTAGAAACCACTTCACCGCTCTGGGGATCCTGACGGAGAATAACACCGTCTTCTATATCAAAAACATCTTCATATTTAATTTCCGGCTTCAGAGAATTTCTTTCGAGAATATTATAAACAAAAGTAAATTTCTCACCGGTTAAAGAAGGTACAGTAACCTTTCCTGCCGGACGGGTTCTGATTATTATCATTATAGTTGAAGCGAATATAAACAGGTTGAAATATAGAAACAAAAGAAGAAATATTCTTTTATGCCTTACCAAAAATCTTTTTATCTTTTCGATAAAATTACTCATTACGAACCTCTGGGATTATCTTTACAGGAAATGCCGCAAAAAGGGCGGACGCTTGGATTAATGCTGAAACGGTGCGGTAGCGTCAAGCATTAATTCCGGCAACAATGCGGGTATAAATAAGCTTTCCATCCCCCGGAGCATAAAAATTCTCAATAAAAGCTTCCTGATAGAAACCATTTGAAAGATAAAAGCGCCTCGTAGGAGCGTATTGATCTTTCGATGATGTTTCCGCATAGATTCTTCCGCCGCCGGTCTTACTAACCTCAGAAACGGTTTCCTCCAGCAGTTTTTTCCCGATTCCTTTTCCCCGGAGAGACTCATCAACCGCTATCCAGTACAAGTCGTAGCTTGATTCCGTTCCGCCGATATGACCGAAACATGAATACCCTGAAGTAAAATCCCCTTCATCGGCAAAAATGAATTTATAATCGGATTTTTCCTTTTTTTCGAAATTATCTGATACCAGTTCAACTGCAATCTCTATTTCATCAGCATTAAAGAATGAACTGGATGAAACTATACGTCTCACATTTTCTATGTCAGCTTGATTTGCCCTGTAACGGAAATTAATCATCTCAATATCCTGTTTTTCACAATTAAATCAACTAGTCCGGTATAAGAAATTCCTTCGTTCAGGCTTGCCGCCGCTATTCCGCTATCCGGTGAAAGACATGGATTTGCATTTATCTCAAGAACGTAAATATTTCCGTTATCATCGACACGGAAATCAACTCTCGCATAACCGTTCAGCGAAAAGAGTTTCGCCGTATCAAGCGTAATTTTTTTCAGCCTTTCAATCAAAGCTGAATCGCCGGGAGAAAAATCGAATGTTCTGCACGAAGTAGAATATTCTTCAGTGTCATCAACCCACTTGGATTTATAGCTCATAATGTTATCGCCGGCTTTTGCTGCATTCCACGTCATCTCAGCAGGGTGAAGCACTTTCAGGTTTCCATCCAAATCCGTGATAACTGAGATATTAAATTCTCTGCCCGAAATGAATTTTTCCGCGAAAATATCATTACCGAGAACTGCTCGTTTCTTTTCAAATAATTCAACCGCCGTTTCATGGGAGTCAAAAACAAATACCGACTCGTCATCTATTCCGATTGAAGCATGTTCCCAATATGATTTAATTATATAACGGCATCCGTCAGGAAGAGCTTTTTTAATTGCCGAATAGTCCATCCACTCAGCAGTAGGTATTCCTGCCGAACGCATAATTTTCTTGGACGCGAGCTTATTTGATGTAATAAATAATGTCTCAGATGAATTTCCGGTATAGGAAATCTTCATCGAATCAAAAAGAACAGGCGCATAATGAATAAAAATACCCCTTCCCTCAATGGATTCCACAAGATTGAAAATGAAATCGAACCGCTCACGCATAAGATTTTCTCTTACTGAAGGGATATCGAGAGAAAAAGGAAGAACCGAACTTTCAATTGAAAGAGAAGCAAGAGCGGCTGAAACACTTTCTATCTGCTCAAAGGTATCAGCTACATCAGGATTGTCGAAAGAATCGGCCGAATCGTGAACTATCAAAGCTTTCATCGGTTCACCTTTCTTGAAATAGCCGAATTAATAATTTTCGATATAAGTTCATTATACGAAATGCCGTTCATACGGCAAATTATAGGAAGATCAGAATCATCAGGATTCAATCCGGCAAGCGGATTCACTTCAATAAAATTCGGTCTGCCCGACGCGTCGCATCTGATGTCGATGCGTCCTCCGTCGCGGCATTCAAGAGCGCGCCATGCGTCAAGAGCAAGCGAATAGACTTTCTGCTCAATGGGATCTTTTATAAGAGAATATCTTATATTGCTTTTATAATTAGCCTTGTTCTCATAGGAATATGATTCTTCCACACCTTTTTCAAAAAGAATTTCCATTCCGCCGATAACTTCGGCATTTTTACCGGTGCCGGTTATACCTACGGTAAATTCCCTTCCCGGAAGATATTCTTCAACAAGTACCGGCTGATTAAACTTTTCTAGAAGAAACGCAACCGCCCTTTCAAGCTGTTCCCTGTCTTCAATGAAAGAAGCCGATCCAATCCCTTTGCCGGTACCTTCCGCAACAGGTTTTGCAAACAGCGGATAATGAAGGTGCATTTTTTCAAGATCTGTTATATCATAAACGCAGATAAAATCTGCTGTCGGAATACGCGAATCACGTATAACTTTTTTGGTAAGCGCTTTATGAAGCGTTAAAGCCAGAATAACCGTATCCGAAAATACATAATCCACGCGGTAAGCATCGAGAAGAGCCGGAATCTGCGCTTCACGTCCAGCGCCGTACATTCCTTCAGCTATATTAAAAACCATATCGGCAGTTTTTCCGGCTGAGAGAAATTCAACCAGTGCGAACAAATTTCCAATGCGCTCGGTTTTAAAACCTGCTTCTTTAATAGCCGATTCTATCGCATATATAGTATCCTCTTTATCAAACTCGGCTGTCTCTTCATCGCTGTAGCCAAGCTTGCGGTAATCATCTCTGAGGTCATAAGTTAATCCGAATTTCATCACAACTCCAATCAATAAGTATTACGATACTTCAAGCGCGTATTAATTCTTCAAGCTAATTTTAAAACTATCTTGACTTTTATCTTTATCCGGATATTTATAAAACAGGGTTAACCAAATGCTTGAAAATCTGCTCTCACCCGAAGACTGCAGCAAATGCCCCGACAAATGCTGCAAATTTACCGATCCGTCGCACCTGCCTATTCTCACAGAGACAGAATTTAAAAATATACATAAAGACGGAATCGCATATAATCAATTAGGGAATCTCTTTCAATTAAAATCTTCTGAAATAAATTCTGAAGGTAAAACAGTATGTCCGTTTCTTGTTGAAAACAAAGGATGCGAACTTAAACATCATCCGTTTGAATGCGAGATCTGGCCGTTTTACGTAATGCGTTTTTCCGGCAATGTAGTCATTGCCGTTTCGCCCAACTGTCCGGCAGTCAACGGAAAACGTTTTGAAGATATACAAAAAACCGTTAACGACGGACTTTCCGACTGCATACTCGGAATGATTAAAGAATATCCCGGATTGATTGAAGATTATTATGACAACGCAGTTATAATAAAAGTAATCGGTGAAGAAACCGTAACTGAAGGAAAGAAAATATTTCTTCCTAAAGAATAAAATAATTCCATCATCAACTTTTACTTTTTCACAATACCGATGTTATCAATATCATTATCATCAATTTCATCAGAATAAACATCAAGAAACGGCTGCTCTTTTTTAATTCTTTCTTCAATGCTCATTCTGCCAACAGCATCCTCTCCGTATTTATTGAGAAAATCTCTCCGGCCTAATTGATGAATCAATTCATCAATAAAACACATATCATCATAATTAGAAATGTAATCAGTCAATTCATCTTCAAAAGCTTTAGTTGCATAATAACATCCGTCTTCTTTAAATTTTTCAATACAGTTTTCAAGCTGAAAATCCTTATAAAATGAATATAAATACTGCTCAATTTCATCAAACTCTTTTACTCTTTCGTCATAATTTCGCGGTCCGTTGACCATAAACTCGCCTAAAAAAACAAGCTTCAAAAGACTCCGGTATTGCTTATTCGTCAGATTAATTTTCATAAAATTCTTCACTCCAAAATCATAAGGTTACATAGAACAATATTGTTTTTCAATATCAAATTTTTTTTTAATAAAGTTAGCACAAACATCACAATACTGCAAATATAAAAGACAATAGATATATTATTATTGATTTGTCCATTAGTTTTGATATAATCATAAAGCATAAATCTCATTAAAAGGATAGATTATGTCAGAGCGGATTAATCAGAAGCCGGCAAAGTTTTTTTCAAAGATATCGCTCCAGAACAGCATAATTATCAGCAGCACAATTTCTGTCCTGATTCCCTTTGCATTTGCAGCAGTTTTTCTATACAATAAACTTTCGAATGATCTCGTAAACCAGAGCAAAGAAAAATCAGCACTCATCGCAAACGATCTGGCGACATTGGTCGACAACACACTCTCAAGCGAACTAAAAATAATATCCGCAATTGCCGCCGACAAACATATCGTCAATGAACTTTATTCAGGAGAATATGCCGAACTTGAAGAGAATCTTTCATCAATGTTTAAAGAAATGGGGCATGATTATATTTCTTTTTTCATTACCGACGAAAACGGAGTTATAAAAGTCGATTTACCCGAAGGAGTGCGTATCGGACTTAACCTTTCAGATAGAAATTATTTTACAGCCTCAAAACAGGGTAAGGCGAATGTAAGCGATCCGATATTTATACGCGGTCCTTCGAGCTCGAAATGGACTGGTATTCCGATGCTGATTACCGCCGCTCCCATAAAACGCAACAATCAATTTATAGGCATGATTGCGATAACACATGAACTGAGTGCCATCAGCTCAAAAATGAACAATATCAAACTGGGAAAAACCGGATATCCTTTCATTATCAATGCTGAAGGCATGGCCATAATTCATCCGAATCAGGAATTGGTTATGTCCGTTAATATAAATAGCGAACCTGGCATGAATCATATTTCCACCTGGCTGAAAGAAAAGAAACCGCTTGCCGGAAATTATACATTCCGCGGAACCGAGAAAATTGCAGGATTCGCACCGCTAAAAACAAAAAACTGGTTTATCATTTTCACTCAAAACCGCGATGAAATAATGAAGCCCGTAAACGAAATGCTGATGAGCATTATGTTTATCGCTGTTATTTTTGCAGGTATTGCAGTTATTTTAATAGTATTCTTTTCAAAGAGAATAAGTTCACCCATAGAAAGCTTTGTTGATTTGCTAAGACAATTTACAACATACACAGATGAGTTTGTGATCGGAATAAATGCTGATAAAAAAATAATATTCGCGAATCCGTCCGCCGCTAATTTTTTCGGAAAAACAATCGATGAACTTATAGGCACCAATCCGATTTTCAACATCACTAATAAAGCATCAGATCAGAAGATATGGCAGAAACTTGACAGCGGTCTGCCGTGGACGGGAAGGATAAGTTCCGGCATCAACACACCGAATGAAATGATATTCGAGATAACAGTCATTCAGGTAAAAGACAATAAAGGAACTGCCTCCGGCTACCTCGAATTCGGCAGAGATATTTCTAATGAAATAGTTCAGGAGAAACGGATACTGCAGGCACAGAAGATGGAAGCAATAGGAACTCTCGCCGGAGGTATCGCGCACGATTTCAACAACATACTGACCGGCATATACGGATACATAGACCTTTCACTTCTTTCTCTTGATAAACCGGATGAAACTTCTAAATACCTCAAGGAACTGGAGAAGGCTGCCAAACGGGCCGGAGATTTAGTGAATCAAATACTCACTTTCAGCCGTCACTCAAAACCCGAATTGCAAACAGTTGTTCCAAAAGAGATAGCAAAAGAAGTAATCAAACTTATCCGCGCTACAACTCCCGCAGAGATAGGCATTGAATCAAAACTCGAAACCGATACGCCGATATTTGCCGACCCCACGCAAATACATCAGGTTATACTAAATCTTTGCACCAATGCCATCCACGCGATCGGAAACAATCATGGAGATATCAAGATCGCCGTTGAAGACATTATCATAGATCATGTGTTTGCGGAAAATCATCCGGGATTAAACCAGGGCAAACATGTTCTGATAAGCATTTCCGACAGCGGATGCGGAATATCTCAGGATGCAATTGATCACATTTTCGACCCGTTTTTTACAACAAAACTGAATGGAAAAGGAACAGGTCTCGGTCTCTCTGTCGCGCATGGGATTATACACAGCATTGACGGTATAATAACCGTTTACAGTGAATTAAAAAAAGGCACCGTTTTCAATGTCATTATTCCGGCAACCGACAGAGCTCATTCCGAATCCGAACCTCATGGAAACGCATTGATGTCCGGCAGTGAAAGCATAATGCTGGTTGATGACGAACAACCGATTGCAAATTCACTTGCTAGCATTTTAAGAAGCGCGGGATATATAGTTACAGAATTTACGGACAGTCAAAAAGCACTTGAAAACTTTAAGAACAATTACAATAACTATGATTTGGTCATTACCGACTATTCAATGCCGAAGCTGACCGGAACGGATTTAGCAAAAGAAATTAAGCACTATAATGCTTCTACGCCGGTTATTCTTATGTCCGGCTTTGTAAACAAAAACATGGAAAACAGTTCAAAAGAACTTGGCGTTGATGTGATAGTAAACAAACCGGTCAGCGCAGTCAAACTTACTGAACTGATGAGAAAGATTTTGGATAAGAATGAAACTAAAAGATAAAAAGTTCTTTCCGGCTTTGATTGACTAAATAGAAATTGATTACGGCAATTTAAAGCAGATACTTATTTTTTTAATTTTCAGAGAAATGTATCAGGTGAATACCATCATTATACATTTAATCTAAATCTAATCTATTGCAATAGTCCAATTCAATATCAATAAGAGAATGCCTTTTAATCTTTCTTTTTAGCAATAAACGGTCTTTATATTTTATTATTTGTCCATTTATTTCATAAGTCATTTCAATATTCATCCATATCTCATTATCAAACAATATGTGATGATCTATTTTTGGATAATAAAAATGTCCTATCATTTCACCAGATATTAAGGGAGTTTCAATAATATTGTCAACAGAGATGTTCCATTGATCGTAACTGCAAAGATCGGTATTATAATGTATCTTTTTATTATCTTTCTCGATTTCACAACTAAATTGCTTTAACTTAAATTGATATCGATTTGTTTCATTAGTTATATACAAACCCGATGTTAGGGAGTATGCTAAATTTGTCTCACCTTTCAAATATGAGTAATAATTTGTGCGGGGATAAGCTAACTCTACTTTTATTCCATTATGATTGAATATAACCAATTTAACCATACTGTTACTGTCAACATACCATTTTTCAGGATATCCGAAAAAGACATTTATACAACATATTGTTATCAATGATATTACTATAAGAGAAATTAATATATATCTTTTCTTTATCATTTTATTAACCTTAAATCATATTGATAGATTAATATGAAAATAATCAATCATGTAAATATTATCTTAGAAATAGAATTTCAAATATTCCGACTTCTTCAATGACATTATTTAAAAGCCATTTATTTCCTGATCGTTTATAAAAGTATAATTCACGATGTTTAATATCATCAAAACTTCCTCTCAAAAGATTACCATCTGAATTAGAATAATATTTTCTGCCCTTATAGCAGACACACACAGCAAAACAATCCTTGTTATTATCAATTGAATCATTTATCCTGACAAATTCAATTTCTATATCGTGGGCAGAAAATTTATAAATTACTTCACAGCCCATGCTTTCAATTATATCCACAATCTTCTGATGAAACTCCCGGCTTAACGAATTTTTATATCTGCCCAGTTTACGTTTTTTAACTATATTATGATAACCCAAAAATAATTCTTCAGCATATTTTTTAATTTTTGATGTATCCCATGCCTTATCAAGTTTTCTGGCTTTATTAATTGCAATTTTCGACGAAAGGAAACGCACTATATAAATAACAGAAAATATGATAGAATAAAGCCCCACCAATACCCAGATAATTAATAAAACTTTATCTTTAGGTCTTTTCATGGAGAAGTTATACAACTGCATACAATATTCAAAGATAAAACCAAGAAATACAAAAATAAAAAACAAAATCACATTAAACTTTTTTTGATTCAGTATAATCACCCGTTAGAATATTACTCAATTCAGATTAAAACTGCAAAACATATTATGTCAAGCATCTCGACGACCCGGATACACTTCATAAACATTGATCAACAGTACGCATAAATTATATTATATTCATACAAATAAATAAAAATTGCTTATTTCATGATTTTATTCAGAAACATTTGCTCTAAGTCATTTAATTCTATTTCATTCAAGTTTGTTTTTTTAATTGGAATTATGATCGCTGACACCGAAGTATTGAAAAGATAATAATAATCGTTTGATTTAACATATTTCACAATCCCCTTCCATGTAAATATACTTTTTGATGCTGGATCAATATGAGTAATGCTGTTTTCGTCAAATTCTATTTCATGAATACCAAGTATTGATCTATTATCACCTTCGTTGAGAAGCGCTTCTATTCTTTTTAGTGACCTATTTTTAAATCTTTTTGGATAAAATAGTATCCACAGTAATGAAATTATAGAAAATACTGTTATAATTAAAAAATCTAATTTATTAGTTAAAGAATACTTATAATAAATAATAAGAATTGAAATTAAAGGCATTGTCGCTGTGGCCAAAAGAAGAGTCTTTTTAAATTGCCTTGAGTGAAACAAAAAGTATTTCTGAAACTCCATCCAGTCATTCATATCGAAATTAAATTTAATTTTCATCCAAACTCCCGTCACTTCAATTTGAAATTATAATTTCAGAAAATAAACAATTATCACTTCATTACATGGAGACAATTATTTAATATTCCAAAAAGAATTACATTCATTGCATTGATAATACTTTCTATTTAATGGTATTGGCAAGAAAAATAATAAGGATACCAATAATGATAATACTGGTTTTGGTTTTTTTACAGTTTCAACATTTAAACTTCCGCACTTCGGGCATTTCTTTTCTTTGCTTTTTGTATAAACCTGACTATTAGTTGCTTGTTGATTTTTAAGAAATTCTTCTGTTATAATTTTTATCGCTAAATCAAAATCATTATCATCAACGCTAATTTTAGTTCCGCCAAGAGCAATAGCATAATGAGGCAAAATATTCGACATGCATTCATCAGAAATAAAATATTCGATATTGTTATTTTCCAAAAGACCCTGAACAACAAACAGCTCATCAAAATCGGATGACGAAAATACAACTTTCATTTTTCCTCTTTAATGTTATTAATTTCACAATGAGCAATAAAGCATATTTACATTACGTAAATGATTATAATTATGACAGATGCAAACTCTCAAACCAAATGATTTAATACATCGATTCATTCAAAAACTTGTACTGCAATAAATCTTAATGTCAAGACTAAAATAAAAGCGCCTAGCAACAGACGTCCGCAGCATCCGGCATAGCCGGTGCGAGGAATTCGCGCGACAAGCCCCGCGCAGCGGTGCCCTTTTCTTTCGCCGAATTTCTTTTGGGCACGCAAAAGAAATCGGCAAAAGGATTTAAAAGGGGCGGAGCACCTTTTGGTTATTGCATGATCCATGCAAAAAATGAATCTATAAGGCGAAGCCTTATATGGTTGCCCAACTCATGGGCGCTCGGATAACTTCCATTATTTTAATATTTGACATTGACAGTTTGCTATTTCTTCTATCCGGTATGACTGCTCTATACATAATAGCTTCAATGCAGGGAATTTTTCTCGCATGTGCACTTTTCTTAAAAAAAGGAGTGCCCGGAAAGGTATTTGCTTCAATAGTTTTGCTGTTATCCTATGAACTTTTCTGTGAATATATTTACATTCGTTACGGTTGGAAAATTTACTGGCCGCTGTTTTCGATCAAGGAAGCGTTGGGATTCCTGTACGGACCTCTTATCTTCATTTACGTAACCACCCTCACCGATTCTGACATAAAATTCACAAAAAGATTATTACATTTTATTCCTTTTACACTTTATGCTGCTGTCGATATAAATACATTCTTTCCGCTTTTCATTGACCAGCATTATATCATAGGCGATCTCGACGATAGAGGTATATGCGCTTACAGAATAACAACCAACATAATTAAAATTTTCATTACAATCTCTTATCTTATTTACTGCTATTTCAAGATAAGAAATTACCGTATTAGAATAAAAGAATATTATTCTAATATCCAAAAAATAAATCTTAACTGGCTGTATTTCTTCATCATTACGGCATTTTTTCTTGGGTTTGTCGGTTTCGGTGCAGTAATAGTTTATTTATTCTCTCCTGATCATGTCATTCATTATACTCAAATATTCTTCTTAATGCTTGCCCTCACGATTTACGTTGCGGGATATTTTGCATTAACCCAGTCTGAAATGTTTTCAATAGTTCACGGCAGCAAAAACAGCACTGACAAGAACATAAAATATGCCAAGAGCAGCATCTCCAAAGAATCAATGGACTTATACATAAAAGCAATTACTACCTGCTTCGAAGAAGAGAAAATATATCTTGATCCGGATATAACGATTTCTTCGCTTTCCGAAAAAACAGGAATTCCGGGACATAAAATTTCACAGGCAATAAATGAAACTTTCAAGATGAACTTTTATTCTCTGGTAAACAAATACCGCATACTATATGCCGTAGATATTCTATCAAAAGAAACAGATCAAATTTCAATAATATCAGTATGCTTTCAATCCGGCTTCAACTCAAAATCCGTATTTAATAAAATTTTCAAGTCATACACAGGTAAAACTCCTTCTCTTTTCAGAAAAGAAATTTTAGAGAAAAACTGAAACTTAGAATAATATTTATTTTAAGTATTCGCCAATCGGCAAAGACGACAAACGGATTAGTTTGCCTTATAATTATTTAAAAGATAACATTGTGAGGGCTTGATGAAAATATTATCAGCAATTATTCTCTCTTCATTTTTAACAGGAATAATCCCATTATTTCCGCAATCATTTTCCAATCTGGAAAATGATAATGCCGCTTCTATAAAAAACGTATCCGGAGCATTTACAATCGATGATGAAATTTACACCGGAAATCCATTTCTCTCATCTAAACTCCGTATCACACAGAATTATCCCGACTATAAACCTTCTTGGTCTCCGGACGGAAAATGGATAGTGTTTTTCAGAATCATAAACAGCAAAAATCTTCCGATTCCCAAATGGAAAACAAAGATATGCATAGTTAAACCGGACGGAAGCGGACTGCGGGAACTAACAAGCGGACAGTATGCCGATTACAATCCGACATGGACGCGTGACGGCAAAAATAACATAATAATAAACAGATATGATCCTGATAAAAACAGGGGATATATTTATCTTTCAAATATCGACTCAAAACCCGGTGAAGAAAAACTCATCAGCAATCCGGAGTATTCGGAATTCGGGCATTGCGGTCTCAAAGACGGAAGAATAATAGTGGCTACAAGTCAGGGATCGGTATTGAAATATGTTTTTTCATCATCCGATAACGGCGTTTATTTCCCGCCGTTCATACGCATTCTTTCTCCTTCACCCGGAAATACCGGAAGCTACGAACTGGTTCATTTTGATGACAAAGTTTTAATGCTGCCGAACCGCGTGACTCTGTCTCCGGACGAGAAACACATTACTTTTGAACTCGATAACTCAGCAGGACGCTTCGGCTATGAAGGTCATCCTTTGGTAGTCGCCGATTTTAACGGAAAAACACCCGCTATAACAAACATGAAAAGATTTTACAATACTCCTGCTGATGAATATGCCCTTTATCCGTCATGGACATCAGATTCTAACGGAATTATATTTTTTGCGGGATCCGGAAAATTAAAATTCAGATTCTATCTCTATAATATAACAACAATGAAAATCGAAAGAATAACCGAAGAAAACTCAAGAGAATATAAATATTTCTGCGGAGAATCTTCTCCTAAATAATATTATGAAAAAAACACTAACAATAATATTTTCCATTTCAGTTTGCGCAATTATTAGCGGATGTACCGCACGCGGAATAGGGAGCAATGCAAAAGAAGCTGTTTACGGCAAATCTTTTAAAATTTCCGAACTAAATGACAACTCCCCTCTTTCCGAAGTCGGATTCGCATGCACTGAAACAGAGCCTTCGGATGAAGAAGTAAGAAAAATGACAGATGAAGTCATTGAACAGATCCTGGGAAAGAAAGGTCTTTCAGCGATAATTAAGCGCGGAGATAAAGTAGTAATAAAAGTCAACATGGTCGGACCGGGATATGGAAGCGTAAACGAAAAAGGACGCGGAATAATTTCCGATCCCAGAATTGTGAAACATGTTGCCGAAAAAGTAAGAGAAATTATCGGATTTGAAAACGGTGCTGATCTAAAAATAATTGATGCTCTTTTTTATTCGGAGAAAAATCCTTCAAGCAAATCAGAAAAAACAAGTTTCTATTATGCCAAGCTTGAAAGAAAAAATAATACCGTACATTATGACTCCGATGGAGACGGTTTTCTCGACGGTTCATCAAAAGCAGAACTGGTGAACCTTGATTCCATTGATGAAAAAAACCGTTTCTTCACAACTGTAAACGAACCATTAACCGGAGATACAAAAGTATATCTTCCGAAATTTCTGCGTACAAAAGAACAGGCCGGAGGAGACCACAATTACTGCGACGTCTACATCGGAATACCAATTCTAAAGTCACATGCTTTTACCGGCATTACCGGTGCACTGAAACTTCATTATGGATTATCTCCGGGATTAATTAAGCGCACAAGACATCATGGTTACGGTTGGGGAACCGGAGATATACGCCTGCTGATAAATTATCTTTGCGCTATGAACAGAAGCAGAAAATTTGACCTGGTTATAATGGACGCACTCACCGGCAACAGAAAAGGCCCGCTTAACACTTCAATGAATTTAGGCGGATACGACATGCCAACCGACTATATTTTAACAAATGCCGTATTATGCTCAAAAGATTCTGTTGCCATCGATACAGTAGAAACTCTTTTAGCAGGATATAATCCTGATTCAGTTCCCCTTCTCGAGTCAGCCTTCAGAGACGGAATAGGAATAAACAAACCTTCTCATATAGACCTGAAGGGTTATGACAAGTTCCATTCACACAAAATTCGGCTTTCCGAATTTAATCGGAACAAATATCCTTTTGAAAACGGATGGGGAAACGCCCGGACTCATAAAGATTTTTCAAAACCGCAGAAAGTTAATTTAAAAATTAAATCTGCCGGAGGCAGCATATATTTAATCGACTACTCAGCAGAAGAAAAAGAAACCGGAGATTCAGGACTTTCAAGAATAGAACTTCTCATAAACGGTGAAAGATATTCCCATACCGCACAAAAGTGCGAATCGGGAACATTCACCTTAAACTTGAAAAAATTCAGCGGACGCGAAATAAGACTAAGAATTGCAGCATGGGATAATGTGCTTAACTGTTCTTTATCGGAGGAAATAAAAATCAGGGTCAAATGAAAGCGGTTTTTACAATGCCGTAAGATGAATGAGAGCAATAATACCTAAAACATCTGCCGAAGGCAGATACTAAGATGGTAGGAGAACCGGCATCAAGGCGCTTCAATATCCGACAGGAAGTCGGATAAAAGCGCCTCGTAACGCGCGCCCGAAGCATCGTACAGGACGTGAGTAGCCAATTGAAATTTATAATCTTATTCCTCAGAACCCCAATCACCATATCGTTTAATTAGATTATTTTTATCAAAAAAAATAGTTGTTCGATACAAAAGTAAATGATCCCCTTTCATATTGTTCTCTAATGAGATATCTTCACTACTGGCTTTGAGCGATCTTATAATATCTTCGCGTTTAACTTTCCCAATACTAGCGTTTTTAAAGATAATCAAATCTTTTTCCGTAGCATAATAACCTTCTCTTTGATGAGAATTAGAAATACCCATTGAAATAGTAAAATAGGTCAGAATAGCCATAGTTACAAGAAATATAACCAACAATACAAAAAATGAGTTTTTCCAATAATTCTTTACTTTCATAAAACCTCTAAAAAATCTAATCATATATATTCTGCATTAAAGATAGAAAGCAATTTCAGCTAACTTCATATAAATGATAAATTAAATACAAAGCATCATTTTTTTAAATAACAATATTCCACTAGTTTCAATTATCAAATAGTCAATTTACCTGATAGGTATCATAAAAGAACACAAAGAACTTATGTACTAGATATGTGAGAGAACAAAAATCAAAATTTGCCGAAGGCAAATTTATCTCTGATCGGAGCGCAGGAGTTCTGTCTGAGCCGAATCCGCCGTGTTTACAAAGGCGGTTCGGCGAGTTCTGCGCGACAAAGAGCGGGAGGGGGTTGCAAAGGGGCGAGGGTCGGCGAGTGAGACCTTCGCCCCTTTGATCTTTTTTATTTCTTCCCGAAAATTCCCTTAACTGTCTCAAGAATGTCAGGCGGAATCATTATAAACTTAGCATTCTGCGATTCGCTTATCTTTGTGAGACCTTTTACATATTCCTGACCGATGAGATAAACAAGAGGATCTCCGCCTGTAGATTTCAGCGATTCAGAAACCATTCTGACAGCATTGGCTTCGGCTTCAGCAAGTCTCTCACGCGCCTCAGCATCTCTCATTGCCGATTCCTTTCTCGCTTCTGCTTCAAGAATCTGTGCGAGTTTGACACCCTGCGCTTCTTTCTCTGCGGCTTCTTTCTTAGCTTCCGCCTCAAGAACACGCGCGCGTCTTTCGCGTTCTGCCTTAAGCTGAAGTGCCATCGCTTTCGCGAGCTCTGCCGGAGGCGCGATATCTTTAAGTTCAACACGCGTGATTTTAGTGCCCCACGAATCGGTCGCGTCATCGAGAACAACAAGAAGCTCTTTGTTTATTTTTTCACGGAGTGATAGTGATTCGTCCAGAGTCATTTTACCCATAATAGAACGCAGAGTGGTCTGAGCAAGATTCATAATCGCCCATTCAAGATTCTGAATTCCGTAAAAAGATTTATACGGATCCATAACTTTGAAATAAACTACTCCGTCCACTTCAAGTATCGCATTATCAGATGTGATTATTCCCTGACGCGGCATATCAAGTACGCGTTCACGTATATCAACCTTCTTGGATATTTTAGAAAGAAGCGGGTTTATGAGATTCAGCCCCGGATTTAAAGTTGCCACGTATTTTCCGAGTCTTTCTACAACCCAGTTTTCCGCCTGAGGCACAACACGAACACATTTAAAGAAAATGACAATAGCAAAAAAAGCCAATGCAACAATAAGAATCTTTTCCATTATTTACCCCCATTTATTTTTTTCACAAGAAGCTTAATTCCGCGCGATTCAATAACTTCAATCTCAGAACCTTCAGGGATAGATTCTTCAGATTCAGCCTTCCATTCTTTGAGACTGTGATAGACTGAATACAATTCGACTTCCCCCGAGCGGTGAGGTTCTATAGCAGTTTTAGCTATACCCCGCAGATTCAATAAAGTCGGATCACGGGATTCTTCAGTTAAATTCTTTCCGAAATGTTTTTTGAAGTACAAATGCCACAGAAGCAGAAAAAGAAGCGACGAGCAAAGAAATATTATCCATGGGAATGTTTCGTCTGACGGCACACCCGCGAACACGCAGATTGAAGTGATCACTGCGCCAAGACCGAACCAGAAGATAACAAAACCCGGAACCAGAATTTCTAGTGCGATAATGATAAACCCGGCAGCAAGCCAGAGTAAAGCTGGAGAAGGCATAACACGCTCCATTTATAAGATTCTTTATTTTAATAAAGCCTGCGGATTTATCAAGAAAAAAAAGATAAGAATAAAAAAACTCACCGTAAATTTTCAGGCAATAAAGAGATATTATATGCATATGACATCATTTTCTAATTCAAACAGCATTAACATATTGGGCGACTTTATATTATTTCCGGAAAAAATATTTTTTTTCATCTCTACGTATTTTCCACGATGCGCGTTTCTTGCCTTTCCCGTATTATAAAAAATCATAAGGAGGATTATAATGAAAATTCAGAA
Source organism: Spirochaetota bacterium (assembly GCA_029554345.1). GTDB lineage: Bacteria > Spirochaetota > UBA4802 > UBA4802 > JAFGJZ01 > JAKJGA01. The sequence goes on from JAKPJF010000073.1 coordinate 40,354, forward strand.
AACGATTATGCTGATGCTAGCGGCAGTTATTCCATTTCTCCTGTCTTGTAATGCGGAAGACAGCGAAGAAAGCAGAATTTATGTCACAGACTCTACTCCGCTTGACTCATACAGCATTACAGCACTTTATGTTGTAGAATCACCTAACGGGTATTCAGGAGACTGGGGATCGAACATTCTTGACGGAAACACAGACGGACCTTTCGGCTGGCAGCAATACACCTTCGATCCGGGTGAATACGACTACCGGATAGAATATTATGACGGAGCAAATAAGTACATTGAAAAACTTGGGATGAGCGCAAGTGATAAGCATGGACTAAAATTTGACATGGACGGAAGCAATTTGTTTACCACATATTTTACGTTTGAATAAAGCAGAATACCGCTGCATTTGATAATTGCAGCGGTATTTCGCAAAAGCAGTCATATTTTAGAAAAAAGAGCCGATGAAGCAGACTCAAAACATTTAATCAGCTCTTTGTCAAGCGCTTCATGATCATATCCTTCATAAGTTTTTTCAACTAATGTTTCAGACTTCGAGATTTCAACGGTTTTCAAAATGAGTTTAGAGTTTCTACTGTATACAGAACAGGTTAGAACTACAACCGCGGAAATTGGGCGGGGATGTTTCAACCCGGCACTTTTTTGTTCTTTCAGGAACTGAATATCGATTACAACAAATCCTGAAACATCAAGTTCATGACACAAAGAAGTCATAAGAGCTGAATTCCCATAGCTTATTCTTCCGAAACCGTCGGGATAATAGATGTTATTTTCTTCTGATGATTCATTTTTTACAACAGACATATATTTTTTGTTTTTTAAAACTTTTTCAAACGGTATAAGTTTAATTTTTGATGATGCGAAATCACGTTCAATGGCAGGAAGAACACCTTTCATTAAAACAGAAACAGGATGAGGCGAAAGCCTTTCATCTGAACGCGTCATTTCAACAGGACTCTCTCCGCCATGAGTTTTGCCCGGCATTTTAAATGTTCCGATCGCGTTATCTTCCTCATCACGGCTTGAAAAATCATAATAACTTACATGATGATTAGAAGAAATTGAAACAAGAGCGAATTTATCGTCTTCATTTATCTGAATATTTTTTGTGCCGAAGACACATGCGGAAATAAAAACACAGAGCGATAAAGCAAATATTTTTTGTACCATTGCATACCTCAATGAAAAGTAATTCATCTTTTTCAGTCAACATCACTTTCAAGAACAATCAAATCAATTTTTTTATCAAGGTTTAAATCGAATGTCAGCCTAGAATAAGAATTAATATTATAAATCATTTTATCAATACTTACTTCATCAGGATAACCGAACTTTTCCAAAACCGTATCAAATGACATTCCAACTGACAAGTCATTTTTCAATTTATATTGCGGTGATGAAATTTCAATACGTGTCAAAATCTCTTTATCTAAATCAGTACAATGATAAATATCAAAAAGAAGCCCATTATATTTTAAAATTACAACCTTATCTATAATTTCAGACTTATAAGAATTAGGTGACTCCTGAGTTTCAATATAAGAAGGTGTACCGAATTGAAATAGCATCTGATCCTTTATATCATGTCCGTTTTTTTGAAACTATTTTTTTATTTTAAAAAGGATTGTTATAATACTCATTAATTGCAGCTGGATCTCGTGAAAGAGATCCAGAAATTTTATTTAACAGTATCCATCCGGTACATACTTCTTTTTGTCCCGATTCAACCACCCCAAAAAAAACCACACCCGATTCTATCCAGTATCAGGATTATTCACTTCCGCAATCTTCGAAATCCAAACAGAGTCACAGTAATTTAAATGAAGAATTGAATAATTATCAGCCCTATACCCGCAACAAGAAATAAGATTATTGATAATATTATTTTATATTTCTTTCTCAGCATATTATTACTGATACAAAATCAATCCCGGCTGAGGCGATAATGCAAGAACTTCTTCCGGTTTCATTATCGGACGGTCAAAATGAACTCCGCGTTTATTGGAATAATGCATCCAAAGCTTAAAAGCCTTGTACGGTATATTAACGACTTTTGCATTACGCTCATGTGTCGCAATCTTGATGCCGGGCTTTCCCCAGCCTGATGTTGAATGAACCAGCATCACAGGATCATAGTCTGATTTTACCTTTGTAATGTTACGAACCATTTTTTTATGAAACTGATGAAATACAAGCTGACGTTTTCCTTTTATATTATTTAAAAGCATATAATCCTGCATTGTTTTCTGAGCAGCGTTTAGCTCATCTGCGGTAATAGAACCGATTTCCTTCATCGGACGGCGGGTACGCCATTCTACATCAATAGCAAGATGAACATTAGAATGTTTTAAAAAAGGGAGAATTCTCTCAACCGCTTCTGTAACTTTATACTTTCCTATCTGATGATCTATATAAACAAGAAATCCGTTCTCATAAGCGAACTTAATGTATGACTCAATAACTTCATCTTTAACAAAATTAATTTCACCCAGAGGCTGACATGTCCCGTAAACTATATATATAGCCGGAATAACACCTTTATCGCCGTTTACTTTATCATATTCAGCAGCTTTTTCTCTCAGCATTTCCGCGAGTTTTTCTTTCGAGAAACGTCCGAGAACTCCCATAACTTTTGAGTTGGGATTTCCGTAAAAACCAACTACATGATTTTTTTCAAAAAGATCAGAAGCTGTAAACTGCTCATCAGCTGAAGGAGACTCTATTTCTGCAGCTGATTTTTCCGGTATAACATCAGATTCACCATTAACTGTGACAGCCGCTATTATCAAAACAAATGTTATCAATATTTTCTTCATTTTCTCATCCTGACATTATTAACGGATGATTAAAGTATAAGATACAGGAAAATTTTTAATTTTTTACAAAACAATTCCTGATACAGAAATATCAATCTATCAATTTTTCAAATACAGATTTATCAGCATTCCATTTCAGCTTAACACTTTTCCGCTTTAAATTTTTCAGAAAAATTCCGACTTCTTTCACAACTTGTTTATCATTTCTATATTTTTCAACAGAATAATCATAATCAATAGAATCCTGTGGTACAGGATTTTTTGATACAATTTCATTAAGAAATATCTCATTAATGTAAACATTAACAATTGTTCCAGTGCGGGGGACTTCATAAGAAAATTTAACGATATTTTCAACAACATCACTTACGGGAACATTTGAGTCTGCAAGAAAATCACTGCAGCTAATTAAAGGAAAACAATTTTCTCTAACATTAACCCATCCATACAAACGAGTGGGAAACAAAAATTCAAAACTTCTCCCCTTATATTTTGTGCCGCCGACCATAACAAACGGCCGTTTTGATGAATCAAAAAAACAAGTTATCAATTCGTAAGTTCCATGACACTGACATCCATCTAAAATACTAATGAAAGCATTTTTTCTATCAACTTCAGCATACCCTGGATATTTTTCTTTATCTGCTTTTGAAATCGGAGCTAAGATTTCAGGTTCATCGCCGGATTTCCGAATAATTCTAAAAAGACTTTTTTTTGACTGAAGAATACTATTATAATAAAATACTATATCTTTCGATTTATATTCTTCATCCACCGTCATTTGCAATATTTCATCTGAATCAGCGGCATTTGTTAATTCAAAAAAAATACTGAATATAGAAAGGCTGAAAATAATCAAAATACCAATATTTTTTTTATTCAAAATTACTCCCTTAAAAGATTCTTTTAAAACAAAAAATAATTTTTTTATCTATCTGAGGTATTTACG
>JAKPJF010000093.1 GCA_029554345.1 Spirochaetota bacterium
CCTGCATCCTCCTGTCCTACGCTTAACTTTGCACGTCGCCGTACAAAGCCCAAGGACTCGGTTTCAGTTCGTACCCGCTTCGTACCTACTGAATAGGATTTTCACCTATATAATTAACGCACCTTATCATGGCGCACCGGAGCGAACAGGAAGTTCGCGGAGAAAATGCAAGAATATACTGACATCAATATTAAATTCTCACGGGGTGAGGGCTCACGTAATCCTCTCTTCATCATTATTCTCAGTTCTAATCAATTAACCCGGTTCTCATCACTCGCCTCATCTCGCGCTGGCGCGCGATGAAGATTTTTGATTTCAGTCTTCGATGCTGTCATTCGTTTCATCTCCGCTTCGCGGATGAAAGAGGAGATGAAATGAGAGATTACCATCATTGTACATTCAATCAAATATTGTTATAAAACTGAATTCCTTATGCAGTTTTTTATTCATCTTCAATGTTATCTCTTCTTTACCGTCAGAAACAACAGCTTCCATATAGAGTTCGGCATTCTCAAGATCATCGAATAGTTCTTGACCATAAATTATATCGATACTTCGCCTACCACTGCTTATCGCTTCTTCAATGGAATTAAATTTAATAAATGGATGAAATCCATATACATAAACATAATTCTCTTTCAATTCTTCTTTTGTATCCTGATCAATAAGTTTATACTCAAATGACTTAAGAGTGTATCCATTATATCCACTAAAATTCAGCTGTAGTTTAACTTCGCCATTTAGTTCATAATCATATTCATCATCATCAGTTTCTATGATTTTCAATTCAACAAAAGGCCAGAATATTTTTCTTTTACCTATATAATCCACACCAACAGTATATTTTCTTTTATCCGAACTTGGATCTTCATAATCACCTCCTGCTTTAAGATAGTTCTTAAATAAACCATCTTCATCATAAAAAACCGAATTATATCCGGTACAACCACTTAAGATATTAATTAAAACAACTAACATTACACCATATAAACAATTATGCTTCATCATCAATCGTCCCCCAGCCAATAGTTTCCGGCTTTATCTGCAATTGTATTAAAGGCTCCACTTTTTGGAGCAGTTGTCTGTTTACGTAAATAATCATAATTCAAATGTCTTTTTCTCTCTTCATCTGTTCCCATAGGATTATTCGGATCCCAATGTATTTTATTATCTTCTTTCTCAAAGTGTACATTATCGATATATTCATCTGCACCACCAGTAATAGCAGAATCTCTATTCTTTTTTACATACTCACTATCACTCCAAACTTTTTTATTTTCTTTCGGCTTAATTCCCCTCGGTAACTGATATATTTTATCATGACCGTATTTCTCTCTATCCGAGTATAAAACATCAACTTCATCTTCTTTACCAACCCCATAGATTGCAGCGATATATGCATCACCTATCTGATCAAGAAGATCATAATCTTTTGAAGCAATTAGGTTATTATATAGTTTTTCCAGTTTTGGAGTATATGCCCATTCTGGATATCCTATCCCAGCTTCTCTTGTATCGGAACTGCTTATAATTTTATCAATCGTTTTCTGCTTTGCTTCTGCCGACTTCTCATTGAATTTCTTTGCATAAACCGTACCAAACGAAGTAGTATTTTCAATCTTCTTTGCCTTCTGATGACTTTCTATTGCTTGATTTACCACCATAGAATAATCATATGCATTTCCGGAATATTCATGCCCAGTTGGGTCTTTATATTTAATAGGATTACCCTTGCAATAACTGAACCTATTCCAACTCTGGGTACTATATTCTTCCGGAATAATATTATCCGCCGTGATAAATCTTCCCAATTCTGCTTCATAATATCTCGCATTGTAGAAATAGTATCCGGTCTCTACATCCAGTTCCTGTGAGTTGAATTTCGGTCTATTGCTTTTGTCACCTTCCTGTACCCACGTTTCACCATAAGGTTTATATTCCGTTCTAGTTACCGCGTCGCCTTTGTCATTCAGCACTACATTGACTGAATCCACCTGATCAGTCAGAAAATATCTGCATTCGCCGTTCGGCATTTGTGTGTCCAGGACGGACACGAATCCGGCGCTGCCAAGGATGGCATTAGCGCCGGAGGGGCTGCGATTCTGACGCCGTTCAGATATATGTGACTCACGGCGTATGTCTTATCAAGCTCCTTATCCGTAGATATTTCAAGCTCTTTTTCATAGCTGAAATACATGCTCGGTGTTATCGTCTCCTTGCTCTTTTCTATTCCGTCCTTCATATATCGCGACTGCTTTCTAACGCGGAATCCCGTGTCATCGTAGTCGTATTCGCCGATTGTTATGTTTTCCTTATCAGTCACTTTCACGATGCGGTTGTCGGTGTTGTAATACATGCGCTTTTCGGTTTTCTTTGCCGCGTTGCTGTTATACGTCATGTTTCCGCACGGAGAATATCTCATCGCGGATTTGTTTCCATACTTAGACGAATGTATATCGGTCACCGCGTGGTTGGCGTATTCGTATTCGAGTCTTTCGTCGAGTGTTCCGTTTTTGCCGTACAGGCTTTTGCTTAACAGATTTCCGTCGTCGGAATAGCTGTATTTTTCGGTGTACGCGTTCCAGTGTTCGCCGGTTTCGCCGAGTTCGTATCTGCCCTTTCCTTCCACAAGGCGGTTCAGTCCGTCATACTTGTATTCGCTGACAACAGTTCTCTTTCCGTTTCCGTAGCCGATTTCGTCAGCCTTTCTCGTTATGTTATCGTCGTCGTCAAAAGTGTAGCTGACGTTTTGCAGTTCTTCTCCGTTCGCCGTGTTATACGCGTAGAGTTTTTTGAGCCTATGTCTGCCGTCGTAAACGTATTTCGTCTCGGTTCGGTTTCCCCTGACTATTCTCTCTATCTGTCCGTTCTCGTTATATTCTATGCTTTCTATTACGCTTTTCGACCTGAAGCCCTGCTTCAGCCTCACGCTTTCCGCTCCGAACGGCCCGTATTCATATTCGGCGGAAACTCTTTCGCCGCTTCGAGGATCATTCGGATATTTTATTTTTTTCGTTCTTCCGAGAAGATCGTATTCGTATTCCGTTTCGAACTTTTCGCTAGCCATGCGCCGGGTTTCTTTCTTCACGCGCCCGACGGCGTCATATTCTATATTTTTCGTCTGGCTTGTTTCGCTCATCGAAGTCAGCTTGCCGAGACCGTTAATCCCGTCATCGTATTCATACTTTACTGATCCGTCGGCAGTTGTCTTTTTGGTCACTCGTCCGAGAGTATCGTATACAAAAACAGTTGTTCTTCTTTCCGCGTCTGTCTTTTTTTCAACTTCACCGAATTCATTATACTCAAGTTTCGTATATCCCATGTCCGGATCGCTCGATTCCGTCACTCTTCCGAATCCGTCATACTTCCACTGCGCTATGTTATTGCCGCTCTCGTCTTTTCTCCCCGGACTGAATAATGACGAATTAACTTCAACGCTCATCGTTCCGCTGTTTAAGTCCGCTTTCTTGATTCTTCTTCCGCATGCATCATAAGCGAATCCGATTTTCGCGTCTACGCTCTCGCCATTGCTTCCCGTACCGCTTTCTTCCACATATAAAACAAGTCCGCGCGAATTGGTCACAGTAGTCTTTTTCTTTCCGGTTGAACTTTTGGCTATTGTCTTCCACGCGTTCTCGTAACTGAATTCCGTAAACGTGACTCTTCCGTCATCTTCAGCAGAAGGATATCTCGTTTTCTTGACGCGGCCTGCCGCGTCATAGTCGGTAACTTCGGGATTTATCTCTCCGCTTTCGCTGTAGCTCTTCGCGTCTCCGGATGAAGCCCAAAGATTCTGTCCTCTTCTTGTAACGCGGCCCAGATTGTCAAAGCTCACGCTTCCGCTTTTGATGAACTTCCCGTCTCCGCCCGTCACGGTCTGAATGGTTCTGCCGACTCCGTCAACATACACCGTTATCAGCTTCTCGTTTCCTTCTCCGTCATACTGACGCGCAGTTCCCCTTAACGGAAAATTATCCGCGTCATAATCATAATCAGAAAGAAGTTCTTTACCATCGTCGGTGTCGATATACTGCCTGTCGATTCTGCCGTAATCGTCAAAAGTCATGTAAACGGAATTTCCGTTAGGGTCGGTCTTCTCTTCTATCGCGCCGAACGCTATGCCGTAATTTATTTTATATTTTGTAGATAATACCTTTTTGCCGTACGTCTTCTCGCAAACTACATACTGGCTCAATATTTTATCATATTCCCACTCAGTCACGCGGGTCGGGCTTCCGCTTTCATTTATCTGCCTGGTTTTGTTTCCGTAAACGTCATATTCAAAACGTATTTTAACATCGGCGGGTTTGCTCGATCCGCTTCCGGTATAGCTTGTCACCGTATACGTAAGATTTCCTTTTGAGTCATAGTAATACGAACTTGTTGTTTCAGCTTCGCTCTTGTAATAGCTTTTCTCTTTCGAGAGGCGCATCTCGTTCGTAGTTTCATTGTTCGAAAATTCCTGATACTTTCTAACAGTGTTCTCGGAATGAACACCGTCTGCGTAATGATCCGTTACGCTTTCAGTCCGGCTTTTCATATTGTATTCGCCCGCTGCAAGCTCGATGTTCGATTCAGCCGTTTCATAAAGCGAACCGTACATATATTTCTGAACCTTCGTCGGCTCTATCAGGTAGCTTGTTCCGCCGGCTTTTATTTCATGCAGTGTATAATTATAAACGCTTCTTGAATATTCCTTTCCGTCAAATCCGGCGAAGCGGCTTTCCTTGATCGCTCCCGCAAGCGCGCGGTTCTTTCTGAAATCATCATAAGGAATGGAATTATATTTATTAGTTGTTCTCGAACCCAGCGCGTCAGTTACGGTAAACTCCGTAAAACCGAAGTAATCCGTTTCCTTCTTTCCGTTAATAAACGCCGAAAACGCGTAACCCTTTTTGTATTCGTACTTCGTCGCTACTCTATGACCGAATCCGTCCTCGGCGTCAGCGCGCACGCAGACTTTGTAATTCATCGGAAGATGATAAAGTCCGTCGTCGCACTTGTTGTCAAAACTGCTCGAATTCGCGTAAGTAAAATAATACTTTCCTCCAATGCCGTTTTTGACCGACTCAAGCATGTCAGGCACGATTCCGTTTGTCTTCGCGAAATACCAGTTACTTTCTTTCAGGCTGAATATACCGAGATCGGTTTTTCCATCGCCGTTATAATCCCCCTGAATCCAGCTGTATTTATACAGTTCACGGTTAAGATCTTCTCTATCAATATTAACTTCGGTTATGAAGGCATCCGTTAGCTTTTTGACGCTGAACGTGTTTCTGCCGGTCACGATGCATCTGATTCCTTCGTCGGTCTGCACAAAAGGTACACCTTCCGAATGTATTCCCGAATACGAACATCCGTTCGGACTGAAAGAATAAATATTACCAGTGCCGGAAGAATAATCAAAATCAGCTCTGGTAAAACGCACGTTTCCGTTTGAGCTTGAGGGAGCAATAAAATATCCGTCGCCCGGAATAATCTCCGTACGGAAATTCTCTCCGGTGACTAGACCCGCCATGTTTGATATTTTTTTAAAGACTATATCATTGCCCGATATTCGACCGAGATATACCGAGTCAGGATTTGTACTTTTGTCAATGATGACGATTTCGCCGTTAAGAAGCACGCTCATCGCGCCTGAGTTTTTTAAATTATAAAATAATGACGCGTCGATTCCTTCGATGGAAAATGCTTTAACCGATCCGTTTTTAAACTGATAAACGAGAGGAACACCCGTCGACGGATCATCCTCAAGAAAGAACATGCTGATTCCGCCGCCGTCGCACAAAAACGAATACAATGACTTCTTCGGATCAAAGGAATAATCGCGCGCGTTAATAGACGCGATCTTTTCCGTCATCCCCGGAGAAAACGCTTCATACTCATACACGTACTGGTTCTTTCTCATAATCAAAACTGAATCATTTGATCCGTTTTGGACCGCGCGCTCACCGAGAGGAAACGAAACGTCCTTGCCCGTTAAATCCGTACCGAAACCGAGCGGAGAAAGAATTCCGTTTCTTTTTATAAATAATTTCTTCTGCGAATTTTTAAAAACTAAAAGCTGAATTCCGCTTCCTTCAAAATTTCCGGCAAAGACTTTCTCTCCGCCGCCGTATTCATAATTAGCGTCAAATTCATATTTTACAACACTGCTGCCGGTCGCGCCGTATCCCTTTTCCGGTTTTATTTCATTTTGCGGAAGCGGCACGTTCGCGAATACGTTCTGTGCGTCAGGGCCGCCGTAAGAAACATCGCTGTAAATTCTGAAATTAAATCCGCCGCGCCTTGCTTCTCCGACCCAAACGCAGTTATCTGTCTTCGAATAAAAACCTATGTCGGTTCTTCCGTCGCCGTTAAAGTCTCCCTGAAACCATCTGGTAATGTCTTTGAATTCAGGAGTCTTTGAAAATGTTTTGAAGTTTATGGTTTCATTTCCGGTTTCGCCGATTATCCATTCACCTTTTTCCCGGTCAAAGAGCATAAAGTCGGAATAACCGTCGCCGTTAAAATCTCCCGAGAACCTGTCAAATCCGAATAGAACGCTTTCTGCCGGAGTGAACTCCTTATAGAGTTTCCAGCTTAGTCTGAAGCCGTTAACTTCATCACGATAATTTTCTCCGACATACCATCTTCCGTTTCTCGAATCATATAGTGCGATATCAGTCCTTCCGTCGGCATTATAATCACCGCTTAAGAAATGAACCTTTCCCCTGTCGGAACCGAATTTTGTTCTGTCTGATGTCAATTCACTGTTAAGAGACAGATCAGCTTCATAGTCATTTCTGAAAAGATTCTTGAAACTCACTGAGCATTTAACGAACGAAAATTTTCCGCCCTCGTTTTTCATGAGAATCCAGCTTCCGTCCGGCTCATTATAAAGCAGTGCGTCAGAAAGACCGTTTCCATCATAGTCTCCCGGAAACCATTCGCAGGCGAATATGTCCGGAATAATATCAGAAAGTTCGCCGTACTTCACAAAATGAAAAATCTTTCCGTCATGTTCCGCGACAAAGAACTCCCTTGTTTCAGGCAGATAGAAAGCAATGTCGCTTCTTCCGTCTCCGTTATAATCTCCGCTGACGTTTCCCTTAAACCATTTTATCTTTTCTGTTCCCTTATAACCCTGAAACTTATTTCCGTATGTCTTAAACTCATATCCGCCGTTTCGCGTGCATTCGGCAGCCTTCCAGTCTCCCGTTTCCGAATTAAACACAAGCATGTCGGAAAGTCCGTCTCCGTTAAAGTCTCCTTCAAAAAATTCGCTTGTGAGCGGATTGAGTTCTTCATCCGACGCGAACGGATTTCTCACTCCCTGCCATGAAAGCGAATGCTCCGCTTCCTGATAAATGAATTCCGGCTTGGTTGTATTCCTTGATGAAGCCACCGTCTTCAAGAGCGGCCGTTCGGAATCCTCACCTGTAACGTATTCAAGCGTATAATCCCAAAGTTTTTCATCATCGCCGCCGTCCATCCATCCGATGACGATATTATCAAGAAGCCGGTCAATCTTCATCGGAAACCCGGCGGCCTTCGACACATACGAATCATCTCTGTCTTTGTAGACAAACTTCACATACTGACATGCTTCGAGACCCGAATTATAGTTTCCGGTATACGAAATTGATTTTAGATAAATTACATTATCTGTTTTATATCTGCTTCTGTCGTACGCCGCGCGTACATAGTTTCCGTTAAGATCTACTGAACGCGAAAAGTTCCATGAATAGGTTTTATTTTCATTATCAGGCGAGTATATTCTTTCATCCTTTGATTCACCGAGATATGTGACTGTTCCGCTTTTATCATAAACTTTCCAGACTCCGCCGGATGCAGAACCCGACAGTTCAAGGCGCGCGAAATCAGATTCTATTTCCGCGCGGTACACTCCGTCTTCGCTTTTTGATGAACCCGAAACTTTTATCAGACGTTTGCCGTTATAGACGAAAGTGTCTCTCGAATCGTAATAGAGTTCGCCGTTTGATGTAGTTCTTGATATTACAGGAAGCCCGCTCGAAAGACTCCAGCCTATTCCGCAGATTCCGTCTCCTCCGCTTGATGAATAAGAAAGAGAAACATTCGGAACAAATCCGCCTCTTCCTGCAGGAATCGCTATCGGATATGAAAGATTAACCGAACCATAATTTCCGATACCCGGTAATGGAATATATACGGCGCCGGCAAACGGATCAATTTTCGGCGCGGCATCGCCTTCTTTTCCGCTGAAGTTGGTGGAGGCCGAAAGCGCGTCTGTCCCGTCACTGGATCCGGCGTCGAAGCTGTTTGCGACATCATCGGCACCGATATCAAAAAAGTTTCCGCAGCCTGACAGCAGACAAATAGAAATAATTGAAACTGATAAAAGATATTTATTTCTTATATCAATTATTTTCCTTATTTTTGTCAGCGCATTACTGAACATCATATTCCCTGTTCGCGCTGACAAGCTTCATGTAATATTTTCCGTTTGTTGAATTATAACTGCTTCCGCCGGATATAAAACCCGCGGAAGTTCTCTTAAAAAACATAATATCTTCTTCTTTGTAAGAAGCTCTGAATCCCTTTTTTAGACTAAAGGCATTGACTCCGTCAAATTCTCCAAGAGCCGTATCGGAATCCCGCATTCCTTCTTTCTTTCTAAGCTTAACTGCAACTGCGAAAGCACTTCCGTTCGGATATATTCCGGCAAATGACTCTACATCTTCAGTACAGATATAATTTTTATTTATTACTCTTTCGCCCGGAACGTATGAACCGACCAATCCGCCTTTCTCGGAAATTCCGCCGTCATAGTAGCTTCCGCAGAAATATATTCTATTTCCTGAATAAACTGCCGACTTGATGATTTCATTTTTTCCGCTCGCGAAAGTTTCCGCGAATGTTTCATTAAATGCTTCATCTGTAATTCTTACTATCGGATTATAAACTGTGCCGTCTGATATATCCGGCGCTTTGCCGAAATAACAGAAAGAGTTTAGAGCCTTAACGAGAACACATCCATATTCGTCGCCTGAACTTCCGAGATTCGCGCGGAATTTTTCCGTTAGGTTATAATCGAATCTGACGAGAACCATGTCGAAACCATTGCTTCCGTCGACAGTTCCAGCCATAACAAAAGACGATGATTCAACACATATATCATTTACCGTTTCGTATCCCGGACCGCCCCAAAGTTTTTCCTTTATCACATCACCGTTCAAATCGGTGATAATAAGCCGCACATTGCTTCCGGCAAAATCCGCATCATTATAAACGCTGTTCGCCGCAATCAAGAGCTTATCCTTGTTTGATCTAAGGCATACGCTTTCATCATCGTATGTTGAACCGAAATATTTTGTCCAAATTACATCACCGTCAAAATTTACTTTCGTCAGAAAAATATCATTCGCGCGGATAGCAGTGTTCACCGTTCCGCAGATGTAATATGCATCTTTTGTTTCAATGCAGTCAACTGCCGAGCCTTCAAGTTCATATTCACAGTTCCAAAAATCCTTTACCAGTCTGAACGAATCCAGTGTAAGGCCTTTAGATGTTAAATTAAAGTCTGCGTATTCCGGAACTATTCTACACGAAGAAGATGAAAACGAAACCCGGATATTTCCAAGCGGAACATCATCAAATTCAAATCCATTGTTATTGTTGGAATTTATAGTTTTTGAAAAATTACCTGCAGTAATTTTTACACTGAACGGAACATTGCCCCACTTGCTTTTTACAAGCCCGCGCACATACGATACTTCGCCTGAATAATCCGAACCGTCGGTGTCGGAGTCTCCGATCATGTTTCCGCATGAGACAATAAGCAATGACATCTGAAAACATAAAACGCATTTTAAAATATTATATAATTTCATCAGAACATATACCCCGCGCCTATTGACAGTCCCGAATAAATTCCGGTGTTTTCTTTTTCAAAGAATATGTTAAAAGAAGGTGATGCGAAAAACCTTAAGTTTCCGTATTCATAGACAAATTCGCAGTTAAGTTTCAAAAGCGGATCATAATATGTTTTTACAGAATAATCATATCTCCCCTGCGGGTCTTTTCCGTTTGAATCAAAATTCATTATTCCCATCTGATAACCTATCATCATACACGGAATGATATCTATAATTTCTATGCGGAATTTTTTGCCGCCGCCGAAAGCTAATGACAAAGTCTTGAGTCCCGCGACATTGCTTTTTGCCGGGCTGAATGACGAGTATTCCATTTCGCCCCGGAGGCATAGCGCGTAATCGAGAATATCAGCTGCCTTAAAGTCATCTATTCCGAAACCGATCTTTATCGCTGATGCGTATTTTGCCGTACCGGCGAAACTTCCGAACGTCTTATAAAAAGAAAGTCCTCCGTAAGGGAAAAGTCTGCTGTAAGAAAATGATTCTTTTTCAGGTTTCTTTTTAGGTTCTTCTTTTACTTTTGCGCGTTCTGCAAGAAAAATCTTACGGTAGCTTTCAAGATAAGTAGCAAGCGCCGACGCTAGTTCAAAAGAAGCTTTTTCCGCACCATTGATATTTACAGGAGAAGTTTTTGTGCTGAAAAGAATTTTGCCGCTAACTTTTTCCTGCACAACAGCGCTGACTATATACATATCTGTATTTTCAAAAGCATGTTCTTCCGAAACAGTTATCAAAACATCTGAAGAATCGGCATCATCAGAAAAAACAAATTTCTTGTACAATCTGATTTCCGCGGCTTTGGAAATATCCGCTTCAATCTTCTTTGCAGTCTGTGATGAAACCGCCGTAACGTCACTTGACGCGGATATTATCGAAACGGAAAAAACCGGATCTTCTTTGGTTTCTTCAGCAGAAACACGCGCGAACATACAAAGTATAAATACAAAAAACATCTTCTTCATTAGTAAATCAAATATCCTTAATTAATATTGCAACCGGGGCTCACTGAATGAACCCCGATGAAAGTTTGCGCAAAATTATATTTAGTCTCCTGGATCAGGAAGATCTATTCCATAAAATTGTCTTCTAATCTCACCAGAATGACTCGTGAAAATTAACTCAATTATCAAGTGATATGAATTGAATTGAGCACTAATATATGATGGATTCTTAAACAAAATATCTTTACCATCATATGGATCAATTGTTTTTGTAGTCATAATTTGTTTGAAATTGTCTAATTGTCCCGGAAAGGTCATAGAAGAATATATCTCAACAGATTTCACACCACTTTGAGGCAGACTACTCGCCGGTATATTGATTTCTAATCTATATCTTGCTTCATCTACATCTCTTTCAACCCATCTTACTTTAATATCATCATTATCAGGATAACCTTCAAATGCAGTATATATTTCTTTAATGTCAGACCAATCACTGTGTCTGTCAACATCTGCCGCATAAGTATTAACAGCTCTTACCCTGAATGCATAGTTTTTCCAGTAATCAAGACCGATTACATTATAGTAATCAGTATTAATCGTTTTAGGTATCCATGCATACGAATCAAGATTAACATTGGTATTAATAACCTGAGGAAGAAATGACCGCGGAATATACTGAACTTCATATTCTGTAGCATTCAGGGAATTGAAATTAGATACTGTTACATCTTTGCCGGAATCCTTTAGTGAAAGCATAAAATTATAAGGTATCTCAGGCTTCATGATAGATCTCGGAATAAGAAAACTTAACGCCCCCATATCTGATTCATTTTTATACTTAACCGCACCGCTTTTCTTTCCGTCGGCATTCACTCCGACTACGGCAACCGCGTAATAATGATTCGGAAGAATTCCGTAACTGTTATCATAGCCTATTTTGAGAACTTGTGTAAAATCACTTCCTGCAAGAAAACCGTCGGCTCCTCCCGCCTTAGACCACATTTCAACATTTTCGGCAGCAACGTTCGACTTAAGCGACATTAAAGCCTCATCATTTAGATTTGCAAGTCCGCAGTCTTTATAATAAACATAATACTTGCTGCAGTAATTTGAAGTAATACTTCTTACAAAGAAAGCTTTTTCCGCGGTTACTCCGTTTTCAAGTACATCGGATTCAAATGTCGGATCATCAACATAACTCGAATCGGCAAGATTATACATCGAGTCATCAAGTTTTACAGTCACGCCGTAAAGACGGTACTCATACGGAGAAAAGAAATAATCTGTTTTATTTGAACTGCTCAGAGTATAACTTCCGCTCACTCCGTTGTTTAAAAGTATGTCTTCAAACTTCGTCGCATCGGTTTTATCATCTGCACTGTTTACCCAAAGATCAGAAAATGATTTCTCCGCATCGGCTGTAATGGTAACATTACTTGTTGGTTTCGGCCAGAAGCGGTCACGGTACTCGGACTTTGGAACAGCGCGCAGATAAAGATCTACACAGTCGCGTCCGCCTGTAAATATATCAAAAAGAGAAAAACCTGTTTTCTTCGGCGGATCAAACGTCAGACAAAATTTTTGGTTCGCCTGATCGTAGTACTTTTTAGATCTGCAGTCAATTTCTCTAGTATGATCAACGACATCGCCCAAAACTCTCAGAGAATGCCATCCGGTACCGTCATTGAAATTAGCTTCAAGATTTATCGCGTTAAAATCCGAAAGGCTTGTTACGCGTTTTGCTCTTAAAGACTTCTGTGAGGTAAATTTTTCAAAAGCGATGGTTACATACTGCTCTCTGCTCATGTAAGCCGGAATATTCGAATACTGGCTTTCATTTTCATACGCTTTATTAACGGGATATACTTCAACCTTATAAACACCCGGAACGAATGTATCGACAAGTCTTTGAAAATCTGACGGATAACTGTTTACAGAAAAGACATTGTTTCCGGCAGATGCGTAATATGTTTTTCTCTCAGGTGTTACACCAGGATTCAAAGGACCTGTAAGATGGACTGCATAGTATTCAGTATTCTTTCCGCCGGAAAGACTTACTGAAAAGTTCTCACTTCCGCCGAAAACACTGAATGAAAAATTTCCCGGAATCGAATCAGCCGCGTAATTCATGACCGTAATCGATGCATTCTTATCATATGAAGGTTTAGAAACGCTGACGCCGTAAAGATTTCCTAGAGCTTTTACATTTATTATATAAGTTCCAGATCTGATAAACCCGGTTTCAGATCCTGAGGTGTCCTTTGTTCTGCTGTTGATTGAAAAAGTATATCCGTTGCTTTTCAGCAATGCTGAGTCAACTATATATGTTCTTACTGAACCTGAATCATTTTTAACGCTTATTTCATATTCAGATGCATTTTCTGATTCATTAATATTAACATTAATGCTGTTTACTCCGCCGTATGCGTTAAATCTGAATTCTGAAGGATAACCGCTCACATACTCGCTTGATGAAACAGACAATTCCGTTCTATAAAGCGCCGAAATATCTCCCGTCTTCCATTCGGTTCCTAGGTCAGAAAGAATTCTGTTGGATAGATTATTGAACAGAAAACGCGATTCGGCCAAATCAATTTCGATCATAACCTTATCGTCCCTGTATACTTTTCCAAAATATACCGCTCTTGAAAAATCTTCAGAGTTTGTACGCGAATTCCATCTTGTATCGAAAAACATTTTCTCCTGAGACTGAATGGGCGTAAAATTATAACTCGCGAAATGAGAAGTAAAGTCATTAGCATCAAAACAGACAATTTCGTATCTGTCTCCGGCCCAGATAGGGTCATTGATATCTCCTTCAAAATATTTTCCGTTATGAAGAATATACCAGTACTTTGTTTTCTTTATTTCAGACTCGCTCAATAGATCATTCGGATCGTACGAAGGATTATCCTTCTTATCGAACGGATTGTATTTTGTAACCTCGCCTATGCGTTTAATCGTTTCAATATATTTTGTCTGACCGTATTCATCCTGATAACTTTTAATATATGTCTCAAACTCTCTCCAGTTATTTCCTGTTGTATTTGATGATAGTGTATGTATTGACGCATTTGGAGAAGATGCTTTCCACTTGAGATTATTGTCCAATACGGTCAAACCCTGTCTGTTATTATCAAGAAGCCAGTCTTCTCCGCGTCCGACGCGCGATTTAAAAATATTGAATAGAGCCTTTTTCAAAGATATTCCCGGTGTAATGTTTCCGGATGAATCTACGTCAAACGCGCAGACCCTGAAGTTTTCGCGCATTCCTTCTGCGCTTACCTTAATGAATGCGGTTCTTCCCTTGGCGTTTTCTTCGACGATTTTTAGATTATCAACACCGGGATTATAATTCGAATCGGCAACACGTACAATATCATAGCTTACTACGCATATCTGCGGAATATAGCCGTTCTTTAACGCGTTAGTCACTTCTTTAGTATTAAGACCTGAAACTTCAATAGCGTATGGGCCAAGTTCTTCATTTCCGTATATATCCTGCTCAAACAACGAATAGTCGTCATTTCTAAGAATAAATGTTTTTATTGGCAGAAATTTACCGGACGGTGTCTTAAATGTCAGAGTGCATTTAACGTTTTTGATACGAGCCGGAAAGTTTACTGACTCATTTTTCAGAAAAAGAGAAGCTCTGACGATACCTGAATTCGGACCGATGCTGTCTGTATTTTTTAAAATATCGCTTTTTCTGGCATTGCGTGTAACTTTTTCAACAGTTTCATCGGTAAATGCAACACCGCTTCGGTCAAGATTGTCCGCGTAATCAACATCTTCAAATACTGTTTTTTCAGATGAGGAAGATTTTGCAAAACTTTTTGCAAATGATTCATTATAGCTGTCGGTTTTAGTAGAACTGCTTTCGTAATTTCCGCCGTATCCACCTAAATTAATCCCGCCGCCACTGGATTTTGTTACGGATGAACTTTCCCCCCAGCTTTCAGAATTGCTTTCACTGTCGGAAATACTGTCTTTGACAACATACGGTGTTGTTTTTTTATTCATCTGCGAATACTGGCGGTCTTCCATGCTGTTTGTTAAAGTACTCGAAACTCCTGAATCCTCAATCGTCTCAACATGGTTTTCACTGACGCTTGATGCGCTGATTCGAATTTCCATAGTTATAGGTGTAGATATACGAGTTACAACTTTCGGGTATTCCGCGATAAAAGGATTAGTGGTAATTTCATCAGCATTCGGTATTCCGTCGCCGTCATAGTCATCGGAAAGTCTTTTGCCCGTTTCATCGGCAGGCATTTTCGAAACTTCCGATAACGGGATAATTGATCCGAGTGTGTTAGAAAAAATACCGCTTAATACAACGGGCTCTTTGGGTGTTTCGATATCACCTGGATTATTCGGATCAGTCGGCTTTTTCGGATCTTCTACCGGATCCGCAATAAGTTCTCTGTCACCGTCTCTGTTTCCCGACGAACAGGCCGAAAAAACAAAAAAGGCGGCAAATAGAATGATTAGAATCTTTTTCATATTTTAAACCTCGAATTATAAATATTAAACATGAGTACTGATATATCTCCTAGAGAGATTGTGTTTAATTTCCGGGCTTCATAACACCGGAGATTAGGATAAAGAATTTTGAAGTAGGTTAATGATTCATTCTAATGTTTCTTTTGCAAATGCATCCCGAATAGATTCTCTCAGGCAACGCACATAACAAAATATTCGTTATCCATAAGTCATAACGGAAAATAAAAAATAATTATCATTTAATTGAGATTTTTTTGATTTTAAATTACGAAATTTGAAATTAATTTATATTTGAATATATTTCTATAAGAATAGATTATTAAATAAAATCTAAAAAGGGATTACAGGAAGCTCTGCAAGAACATACCTCTCCCCTTTATTAAAAGAGAGAGGATTTTCAGCATTGTACATATTTGTTCTAAATTATATCAGTTAACTTTAATCTCTATTACCCCAAATGTATATGGATATAGAAAAAGAAATTGTTATAAATCCAGCCCAATATATAAGCCATGGAATAAACAATGTTGAATCCCACATACTCGGTTCAAAAAATAAAAAACCCATAATTGGTGCATAAAGATTTGATGGAAAATGCGGATGACATGGAGAAACTCGATGAAAAACAAATATCCAAAACATTGTCCAAAAGCAAAAAGTGATAAGAATATTTTAAGATATGCTTTTTATATGTTTTTTCATTTAGACTTTTTATCTCAGAAATTTCCTCGATTTCAACTTCAATTTCTTCAGACAAACGAATCGACAGTATACATACCCTGAAATACTTCTCATATTATTTTTTAAGATTTAGTCAATATGTATTCTA
Organism: Spirochaetota bacterium; assembly: GCA_029554345.1. Lineage (GTDB taxonomy): Bacteria > Spirochaetota > UBA4802 > UBA4802 > JAFGJZ01 > JAKJGA01. The sequence continues at coordinate 16,176 of JAKPJF010000093.1, forward strand.
GAAATTACACATGACTAGATTCTCAATAAACCTTATTAATCGTTTGCCGTCTTCCACACAGGATGAGGAGCGGCCGTGTGCTCAGGATGAGCACGCTTGAATCGCTTCAATTTCGTCATCAATGACGATAAGAAGCGATTCTTTGTCGGACTTCGTTATATAGTATACTAGCTACACGAAGTAGTTTTCAGTATCTTGATATTGGAGAAACTAAGGACATCGCGCCTCAATGAAGGTTTAGGACATTACAGTTTCTCCATATCTTCTGACTGCTTATAGTGGGTTGAAAAACCAATATAAGGATGCAGCAGAAGAAACTATCATAATAATGGAGGTTTGTATCATGGAGCATTTTATTGGTATTGATAACTCATCTCTGGATCACAAAGTACGGGTAATTGACGAAAATGGACATTTGAATTTATCTTTTACGATTACAAATGATTTTGATGGATTCGAAAAGCTCAATCATGAACTTAACCAGTTAAAAGAAAGTAAAATCGGTTTCGAATTGCCGCATGGTCCGCTTGTTGATTATCTTCATGAGCATGGTTATAAATTGCATTCTCTGAATCCTTTAAAAATTAAACGATTTAAGGAATCACTCAAAGTTTCTGGAAATAAAAATGATGACATTGACGCTGTTGCAATTGCGGAATATCTGCGAAACAATAATCGCTACACCCGAGAGTTACTTTATAATTCGCATGACATTGAAAAATTGAAAAATCTTTCAATAATTCATACAAGAATGATTCATAACAGGGCAAGACACATAAACAAGCTTCATTTTGTTGTTAGACAATATTTCTCTTTGCAGGAAGCTCTTTTTGGTGACTTTGCTTGTACAGTTCAGCTTAAAATGCTTATAAAATACCCAACCTTTACTGATTTAAGCAACGCATCTGACAATGAGATTGATGAATTTTTGAAACTTAATAAATATAGAAGACAGGATTATATTGATAAAATTATCTGGAAAATTAGAAATTACAATCAATTGATTTCCGAGGATGTAGAATTCGCATATCGAATTGAAGCAGAATATCTTTGTGATTTGTTGCTTGTGACAAATCACAGAATTAAAGAAATTGAAACAGAGATGAATAAAATTACAGATGCGCATAATCTTGGTAAGGTTTTTAAATCTCTGCCTGGTGCAGGTAATATTTTATCATGTAAACTTCTTTCGATATTCGGTGATAATAAAGACAGATTTGATAGTTATAATGGAATGCAATGCTTATTTGG
>JAKPJF010000094.1 GCA_029554345.1 Spirochaetota bacterium
ACAAAATATAATGACGGGAATAAAAACAAAGGTTAATGGAAAGAGTATAGATAAATGGTCACAGGAAGATGTGGATTCATTGACAGAAAAAGAAAGAGAGACGTTAAAAGAATCAGCAGCAGGATATGGAGACTTGGCAAGTGCACGGGTATCTATGTTGCTTGGAGATAAGCTATCTACATCTGAGATGAATGCACTGGCAAAGGAAGCTGGAGTTTATTATGGGGATAATCCGGATGCTGTATTGGTTGGAGGTAATGAGAAGTTTCAGAAGCATTATGATAGATTGCAGGATAGCAAAAGTAATTATATGCTTGAAAAACAGATAGGAGAACAAGCTCGACAAGCAAATAAAAATCTTGGTGCGTATGCTGACCAAGGTCCTCCTAACGCAAATTTTATGCCGGGGCAGACAGTTGGTCTTGGGGTACTCGCATTGAGTGATAATATAAATTTTGCCAATGAGATCTATTTTATTCCGAGAAATATAAATAGATCTCAAGATCAGTTGGTGACAGCTGAAATAATTAGATCAATATCTAATTATCTTGATAGTAATGATGAAATCAGTGATGACTTTAAAGAGCAGATAATGAATAGTGTACTTAGCAAGAAATATGGTGACGCGCTGATAACATCACCTGATTATTACAAGGACAATCCATGGGATGTGAATTTTGCTGATGCTTATATGAAGAATAGGGACTTGTCTGAGATTATTGGGGGAGACGATCAATTGATGTTGTATGGCGGTATTGTTGTTAGGGAAGAACGGAAAGATAGATTAAAGCATTTGCAGGATACAGTAGATTCGTTTACTCAAGGAGAAAAAGCCTTAACAAATTGTTATAATAGTAAAAAAGATTCTAATTATTGGATTATTCCGAATGATAATCTTTCGAAAATAAAAGAAGCACAATTAAAAGAATTAAACAAATTGAGGGTACGGTATGAAGTTAAAAAAAATAGACGCTATTAGAAGTGTAGTTTTTTGTCTCAGTATTGTTTTGGGAGCGTGCAGTTGCTTTTATAGAAATAACTATAATTATAAAATGGTTGAGGAAATGTCTGCTAAAATAGAAAAAGAGCCACTCAACTATGAGCTTTATAGTATGAGAGCCTCATATTATCAGAGTCTTGCAAATGACATTAATAATAAAGAAATGAGAGCGAAAAGTATTGCTGATTTCTTAAAAGTACTAGAATTGAACAAAGATAATAAGGACAACTACAATGCGAATGTTTATAATGATCTAGCAATTTTATTTTATATGGATGTGAAAGAATATGAAAAAGCTTATTTCTATTCTAATGAAGCAATTAAAATGGGGCACAATGATTATTCAATTAGATATATTCGTGGATCGAGTCTCTGCTATTTGAATAGATATAAAGAAGCTTTTGATGATTATGAATACTTGATAAAGAACAATCGTAAAGAATATATCGAATATCCAAGATTTTGGTTGGAAATAGGCAATGTTTATTATCATAATAAGAGATACTCTCAGGCAGGGGAATATCTGGAATACTTGATTAAGCTTAATCCGGATCAGTCTTATGATGTTTATGCGAATTTGGCATTTATCGGAATGTATTTGGAAGACTATGACAAAGCTGAGAAGTATGCTTTTATAAGTTTAAAAAAAGATGACAATCAAGGATATTTATATGTTCTAATGTCTATAATGTATTTAATAAAAGATGACAAAGCTAAATCCGAAAATTTTATTAGAAAAGGTGTCAAGAAGGGATTGGATGTTAATCTTATTTGGGAAAATGAAGATTTGGTGAAATATTTTGGTAAAGATAAAATTCAGAAGATGATAGATGAAGAGAAAAAATAACCTAACCGGCGCCGAAAGGCGCCGGTTGTTGTATTATAAGATCATTGAAAACACGGGAATAATTGAGACAGAAATAATTACGCGTATACTGAGCGAAGCGAATAAACGCGTAATGACATTACAAGATGAATGATTTCAAAAATCACAAAAGTGCGCTAAGCACTTCGAATAAAGATGAATGAGAGAAAAAGAAATTAAGGGGACTGGGGATATCCCCAGCGGCTTTTCTTTGCGAGCTTTCTTTTTGCCGCGAAAAAAGAAAGCGAAATCGATATGAGCTGGAGTGAGGCAAGTACAACAACCGGTTTCTACAGCGGAATGAATTACTCAGTCAGCGAGCTTGGCGGATTCGCGGGACAAGTGCTATCCGAGGGAACAGGCCGTGCGGCAATAGGCCGACAGAAGGATGAGGAAGCGAAAAAGAAAGCAGAGGCAGAGAAAAAGAAAGCGGAGGCAGAAGCAGCGAAGAATAAATCCGGACAGAATGTACCTCCGGTTTCAGCTGCCGAAGGATTCGTAAACGCGCTTGGAGCAGGATTAATACGAATCAAGAATGACCTGGAAAAACTGTGGAACGGATTGACTGGTGACGGTTTTAATACTAATGATGAATTGAAACAGATGGAGGAAGGGAAGAAGCAGGCAATAGCCGCCGCGTTGGGAGAATGGGATAAGATGAAGACACAGGATATGAGTCAGGACATATTATCCAACTTCAACGCTGATTCCAGAGAAGTGACAGATGCCAAGATACAGGCGATGAGAGACGCTTGCAAATGGCAAGTAGATTTCCCCCGGTTACGGAAAATAGTTTTCCCTCAGTGAATAAAAAAATTATACCTCCTTTTTTTGATTTTGCACCCTATAAGAATCACCGTTAAGCGAGAAAACATGAGAATGATGAAGCAGCCGATCCAGTAAAGCTGTGGTCAAAATATCATCTCCCATCATTTCAGCCCAATCGTTAAAGTTTTTGTTAGATGTTACGATTATGGAATTCCTCTCGTACATCTCACTTGTTAAATTAAAAAACAAATTAGCTTCTTTACGGTCTATCGGACTGTATCCTATTTCATCAATTATCAGCAAATCACATTTTAGAATACGATTGATTCTGAAAGCTGATTTTCTATGGATATCAACTGTTTTCAAAGTTTTTATCAGATTGCTCATCCTTTCAAAACATACTGTATATCCGGCATGAATCGCCTCATACGATACTGCGATTGCAAGATGTGTTTTGCCGAGTCCCGGAGGACCCAGTAATAAAACATTTTCATGGTTATCTATAAATGAAAAATCAAGAAGATCTTTTATCTGTTTTTCGGTAAGACCTTTGCACAGTTTGAAATTAAATGAACGCAATGTTTTTTCAACCGGGAAATGAGCTCCCGCAAGATTCCTTTTCATCTTTTTTTCTTTCCGGTATGCTATTTCTCCCTGTAGCAATGAATCCAAAAAATCCATGTATGATGTTGAATTGCATTTCGCTTTCTCAATTTCATCCTCAAGACAATTAGCAGCTCCCGGAAGTTTAAGTGTATTAAGCAGACCGGCTGTTGAACTTAATTTCTTCATAACTTCCCCCCTGCATGAGCGAGAACGTTTAAAAAGGAATTATAATATGAAATCGAACGCTTCGCAACGGGATCATTTATTTCCTTACTGCGTACATTTTTCAGAACAGGTTTTAGTTCTAATAAAATATCCGGAATATTATTTATCGTTTTCTGATCAAAATAACAGTAGCTTTCATGAAGTTGCTTGAATGAATAGTATTCCATTTCAATACAGAATCTGACTGCTTCAGTAATGAAATTTTCGTTCTTCATCTCCGGCAAAAAACGCTCCGCAAGTTTCAACTGATCCCTGAAATACCGCTGATATTTCTCATAGCATTTTTCAAGAAAAACAGTCCATTCCGGAAAAACATAACGCGCTTTCAGTGAGTCAATACTTTCGCTGATTTTTTCATCTGTTTTACGGTAATGATTAGTGTTTTTAATCAGCTTTTGACCGCCTGCGGCCTTAATATGCTCTGCAATGATGTTTTTAGTCTCACTGTCATAAACAATGATTGCGTCGCAGTCTTTTGTTATCAGCACATTCCTGCGGGCATACTTGATCGGAACTGAATACCTGCATCCTTCAACACTTATAAGAGACAGTTTATCCGCTAAACGCGTTTCATATTTTTTCTCAAGATCCTTACGGAAAATCGAATCTTTCAAAGGTAACAAAAACGGTATTTCCTCCTCAGCCATTACGGATGGAATCCGCCCTGTACTTTGACTTATTTTCCCATTTGCGGTTCGCATCAGCCATGAGTTAAGGCTTTCTGTTACTTCATTATGGTTATTAAAATTTCTGGCGGAGAAAAAACTTGTCTTAATGAATTTTACAAGATTTTCAACTTTGCCCTTGCTTTCGGGATCGCATTTTCTGCACACGAATAGTTTAAAACCCTGTTCTTCCTGAAAAGTGAGGAATTCTTTTGTCAAAAGTATATCACCGTAATTTTCGCTGACAATTAAAGTTTTGTCCTGATCAATTACAATTTCTTCCGGAATGCCTCCCATATATTCAAAAGCATCCAGCAGATGACTTATTACATCTCTTGTTTTAAACGGTGTTTCCTGTGTCGCGGCAAATCTTTTTCTGCTGCATGAAAGCAGTGTTGCAAATATATATTCTTTATGTCCATTGCCGATTTTCTCTTCTCCGAAATCAAGCTGCACCTGTTTTCCGGGCTTAGCCTGGTCAACAGGCTCATAAGTCCGGAATTCTGCTTTTTGAATTTCACCGGTATCTTTAAGAAACTTAACATAGTTCCTTAATGTCCGTTCACTGCCGGGAAGGTTTCCGTGCTTTTCCAATAGACAGTCATATATTGATGAGGTATATATTTCACTTTTTGGGTTCTTCCTGAAAATTTCCAATATCTCATCTTTGTATGTTTCATAACTCTTTTCCCGGGTTAAAAGCGTTTTCCGGTATGTTTCAAATTCCGAATCAGTCATACTGCAGTATTTTCTGACTGTTTTTAAATCCAGTTTCGTTTGTCTGGAAATTTCTCTTTTGCTTTTTTTTGCTTGATTGAATTTCTTAATTTTCTTGTAATCTTTCATAGTAATCATTTTTGCCGTTGACCTTTTTATTATGGTCTTCGGCATTTTTTTATCCTAAGTGAGGGATTCTTATTTGCCACCACTGAGGGATTTCTATTTACCATTTACAACGCTAAACTTGACACGACACAGATAGAAAAACAGGTAGCGGTACTCAGACAGCAGGACGCAGCGTATAAGGCTTCTAAGTCTCTTACTCCTAATCAGGCAAATGATTTTGGTGTCATGAATAGCGATTTTAATATTCTCACAAATGTTGGTATTGGCGCTGGGATGAAAATTGATGCAGAAAGAAATTTGATCAAACTGGAAGGAGAAATATTGAGAGAACTTTATGAGTATGGTGATGGAGGAGCTTATTCTATTAAGGCTACTACAGAAACAACTCTTGAAAGAAATGGAGAAGTTTTGCCTTACGATCAGTTTAAAAATCCGTTATTAAAAAAATATCTTAATTCTGTAAATAATAATACTATAAGCTGGAATACAGCGAACAATAAAGATAACGACATAAACTGGACAACTGGAGATAATATTCTTGTTGGAGCTATGACTTTGGGGGCAAGTTGGGGATATGCATCAGCAACTGCCACCGGAACAGTTATTAAAACCGGTTTAAAATCAGTTGCGCTGGATGCAACATTCGGAGCTGGCGTAAATATGATGACATATGGCGTAACGACTGGATTGAGCGGTAATGATTTTAAATTAAAAGATTTTGCTATAAGTGGAATCACCGGAGGTGTAACCGGTGCAGCTTTGAGTCCATTTACGGGTGAATCAGCTTATGGTATATTACTTTCAAATGCTACGCGTTTAACCATTCCAGCTACTGTTGGTTTTTCAACAGATCTTCTGAGTCAATATGTTTCAAGTGGTTATGATTACAACAAACTAAATCTTGTACAAGCTGGATGGACAGGATTTAATTATGGTTTGGCCTCTTTTGTCGGGGGTATGACTAATGGCTCAAACGTTGCAAAGAGTTTAACAGGAAATTCTTTTAGACTTGTTCCGAGTGTTGTTGGAGGCGGGGCGCTTGGTTCTTTCGATGACTTACAGATAGGGAATGTTTATAAAAGTATAATTGAAACATCCGATTGGAAGATGAAGAATGGTAAGATAAAATTAGATTGATGAATAATGGAGATGAAAATGTTTAAGTTGTTAGATAAATTAGAAAAAAAAGAAAAAGTTTATAAGTCAACGGTTGCTAGTCTTAACCCATATATTGGGAATACATTTTTTTTGATATGTGCTATAGTTCTTCTGTATGGTTTAATTAAAGGTCTTAGTCGAATTCAAGTAAATATTGTGAAATATATTATTGTGGCTGTAACTTCTTTTTGTGGAATATATTCAATGTTTATTTTGGTAAGAGGAACTATAGTCTATGGTGAGAATATAATATTGAGAGAAGACCGGCTTCTCGCGTTTAATAGGTTTCGAATTAAAATATGGGAGATAGAATATTCTTCTGTAAAGAAGATTTATTCTACGAAGGGAGTGGTTCTTGTTGTTTTAGAGGATTATAATAAGAAAAAAATGAAAATAAATGTTTTGGTGGAAGATATAGAAGGAATTATAAATACAATTATAACAAAATCTACAAATTGTGAATATATCAACCTCGATTGCTTGAAAGAGAGGTGTCCTGGATTTAGTATATATAAGAAAGGATGATGTTGTTAAAACGTATTAAAAGATATTAAAATAAACATTAGGAGCAAACTCAAATGGCAAAAGAAAAAGACGAAAGATTGAAAGCAAGTGAAGTAAATATACCTGAGGTTTACGGTAATGTGGCAAATATAAGCTACAGCCCGTACGAGATGGAAATGACACTTGGACTAATAAGCAGTAATTATGAAGGCATCAAGCCTGTGGTGAATGTGAGAATGTCGCCACAATTCGCTAAGGAACTGGCGCAGATATTATTGATAAACGTAGAGAAGTATGAACAGCAGATAATGAAGCTGGACATGAAGAAGCAGTAATTTAACCGGCGCCGAAAGGCGCCGGTTGCTGTATAAGAAGATCATTGAAAACACGGAATGCTGAAATAGAAAAAGCTGAGTGAATAGAAAAAGAATCTGAACTATCAGCCGAAGGCTGATACAACTCGAGCGTCCGCAGCATCCGGCAAAAAGCCGGTGCGAGGAATACGCGAGACAAAAAGCCGGGTAGGGATTTCAAAAGGGACAGGGCTGGCGACTGAAGCCTTGTCCCTTTTGATCTTATCGCATGAGACCATGCGAAAACCGGATTCCAAAGGCGAAGCCTTTGATTGTATCCCGACACTCGGGAGCGCGTGAAGGATCGAAGCGGTACGAAGTACAAGCGGAGAGCCTGACCGTGCGTGGACGGTCAGAGAGTAGTGAGAAAGAAAAGAGGCACGGGCACGCCCGGATTGGAAGCATAGGGAGACTTTATCTAAAAATTGTGTATGAAGAAGAAATATCCGAATCATGTTAAATCCTCTGAAGAATAACGTAAAGCAAAAATTTGCTGAAGCTCGTAAAGACAAGAGCGGACGGCAGGAATTGGTTTACGGAGCCAAAGATCGGATAAGTTGGAAAATTGAATGAACAGATTAACTTCGAGACATCTGATCGAAGCGAAATAACCGCCGAGATCTTTTTCCATTCTTTCGATTCCTGAATTGATTGATTCGACAGCATTGGTTGTGTAAAAATGCTTGCGGGTAGGCTCAGGAAATATTAGAAAAGTAAGATAATTGTCTTTGCGGTCATGGAGATAATCAGCGTAGTCAGGTTTCTCGCGCCGGATGAGATCGACGAGCTTGTCGAAATATATTTCGCCTTCTTCGATATTCGAAGAATCCTTGATTTGACGCCACAGCTTCATGGCGAGGGGAGCGGAAAGTTTAGAAACATTGCGGTGAAGATTACGCGCCAGGTGAACCATGCAGAGCTGACGGTAAGCAAGAGGATAAAGTTTTTTAATGACGTCCTGCAAGCCGTTGAAGTCGTCGGTGATGATGGAAAGTATTTTGGTAGCGCCGCGCTGAATGAGATCTTGAAGGACGTCTGTCCAGAAAGCCTTGTTTTCAGAGCCTTTGAGCGTCCAAAAGCCCAATATTTCCTTGGTTCCGTCGAATTTAATGCCGCAGGCGACGTAAATGACGGTTTTGTTGTTCTTTCTATTTTCATCGCGCATCTGGCAGTGATAGGCGTCGATGAAGACGGCAAACCATTTGGATTCAAGAGGTCTGGTTTTATAGAAGTCCATTTTTTCGGCAATGAAGTCGAGAGAATCGGAGAGAGATTCTTTGGAGAAAGGGAGCTTTAGAGATTTGCATGCGCGTTCAATTTGGGCGTAAGAGTAACCGTTGGAAAGCATGGCGATAAGAAGTTCTTCATAATCTTTATCAACTCGTTTCCATTTCGGCGGAAGGATAGCGGGTCTGAATGATGATCCCGAACGTATGCGCGGAATGGAAAGACCGATCTGACCGGATAGAAGATTAAGATCGCGCTTGTAGAAACCGTTGGCTTCGGTTTGGAAAAAATCCTTGAGATGATTGTCTCTATCGCGCTCCATAAGTTCGTTGATGAGTTTTTCGATGAGAGTGGAAATTCCGATGCGTTCACCGTTATCTCTGGCTTGAAGAACATCGGAGAGCATTTGGTCGAGAAAGTCAGGTTCTTTGTCATTGGTTTGCTTTCTGTTTCTTTTTCTTTCGGTCATGGGAAGCCTCCGTGTATGGTTGTTATATAATTTTATTATATTTCCATACACACTTTTTTAGATAGTCCCAAATGATGACATTGACGCTGTTGCAATTGCGGAATATCTGCGAAGCAATAATCGCTACACACGAGAGTTGCTTTATAATTCGCATGAAATTGAAAAACTGAAAAATCTTTCAATAATTCATACAAGAATGGTTCATAACAGAGCAAGACACATTAATAAGCTTCATTTTGTTGTTAGACAATATTTCCCTTTGCAGGAAGCTCTTTAAAGAGATTAATGAATTTTTGAAACTTAATAAATATAGAAGGCAGGATTATATTGACAAAATTATCCGGAAAATTAGAAAATATAATCAATTGATTTCCGAGGATGTAGAATTCACATATCGAATTGAAGCGGAATATCTTTGTGATTTGTTGCTTATGACAAATCACAGAATTAAAGAAATTGAAACAGAGATGAAAGGAATTACAGATGCGCATAATCTTGGTAAGGTTTTTAAATCTCTGCCTGGTGCAGGTAATATTTTATCATGTAAACTTCTTTCGATATTCGGTGATAATAAAGACAGATTTGATAGTTATAATGGAATGCAATGCTTATTTGG
>JAKPJF010000177.1 GCA_029554345.1 Spirochaetota bacterium
GATATTCAGGTTTATAGATTTATACAACAAGTATAGACCGCATTCATCTCTCGGAGGAATGACTCCGGTTGAGTTCAGAATGAGTCAGAATGTTTACAAAGAAGAATGATTTTACTTTACAGTTTTAGGGGTTCACTCCAACAAGTGAATAATTCTGTTTTGAATCTGAGTACAACACGAAATCTTTGTTTTTACTAATACAATGAAGATTGCTTAGAATTATAAAAAGAATCATCAATAATATTTTCAAATTCTTAACTACCTCTATTTATTTTCTGGAGGACCATGCATTCTTCTATAATCAAAACGCATGTGTCTTCCAAAATCGTCTATACTTTTAGTACCGTCAAACATATCCACATGAACCATTTGTACCTTTTCTTTACCACCTTTGATTTCTTTTTCGTAGAAATGAATATTATTAAAAACAACACTTCGCTCATTATCCTTTATTCTAGCTGTTTTAACAAGCATAGATTGGTTCGATATTTTACTTTTACGGATACTCTCTCTTTCTTTTTCTAAAAATTCATTTAAAAGTTTCATTTCTCTTTCTGGAATAACATTGGGATTTTTTTCACTAGACACTTCTAATTCTATCCCCATTGGCCGTTCAGCTTTTACACTTTTAATGTATGATTTATCTATTTTGTTAAGTAAATTATCCGCTTTATTTTTTTTCAAATAATCGAATAACCTTTTTGAATCATCACCGGTAACCCAAAGAGGACATCCATTTGCTCTAAACATATTAACTGGCTTACCAGCTTTTATTCTTTTATATGTTGAACTATCTAATTGTAAGCTCTTTTCGACAGACGCTTCAAAATCCATTCTTTGAAATATTTTATCATATTTATCTTCATAGTTCATCGGATTTAAAGTACTAGATTCTTTATGCCCAGTCGGATCCTTGTACTTAATCGGATTATTTCTAACATATGAATACCTATTCCAACTCTGGGTACTATATTCTTCCGGAATAATATTATCCGCTGTGATAAATCTTCCTATCTCCGCTTCGTAATATCTTGCGTTATAGAAATAGTATCCCGTCTCTTCATCCAGCTCCTGCGAGTTGAATTTAGGTCTATTGCTTTTGTCACCCTCCTGGACCCTGCTCGGCGCTGTTGGACCTCCTGTCCGCGCCTCGTTTAAAGCATCCTGCTTCTGATTTCTCCATATGGCTTGTATTCAGTTCTCGTTACCGCGTCGCCCTTATCATTCAGCACTACATTGACTGAATCCACCTGATCAGTCAAAAAATATCTGCATTCGCCGTTCGGCATTTGTGTGTCCAGGACGGACACGAATCCGGCGCTGCCAAGGATGGCATTAGCGCCGGAGGGGCTGCTATGCGCACGCCGTTCAGATATATATGACTCACGGCGTATGTCTTATCAAGCTCCTTATCCGTAGATATTTCAAGCTCTTTTTCATAGCTGAAATACATACTCGGTGTTATCGTCTCCTTGCTCTTTTCTATTCCGTCCTTCATATATCTCGACTGCTTTCTAACGCGGAATCCAGTGTCGTCGTAGTCGTATTCGCCGATAGTTATGTTTTCCTTATCCGTCACTTTCACTATGCGGTTGTCGGTGTTGTAATACATGCGCTTTTCGGTTTTCTTTGCCGCGTTGCTGTTATACGTCATGTTTCCGCACGGAGAATATCTCATCGCGGATTTGTTTCCGTACTTCGACGAATGTATGTCGGTCACCGCGTGGTTTGCGTATTCGTATTCGAGTCTTTCATCGAGTGTCCCGTTTTTGCCGTACAGGCTTTTGCTTAAAAGATTTCCGTCGTCGGAATAGCTGTATTTCTCGGTGTACGCGTTCCAGTGCCCGCCGGTTTCGCCGGGCATAAATCCCGGCGGGATATTTTAGAAAATATTATTTTTTTGAATTATAAACATCTGCATATTTTTTGTCTTCAACCATGATATGATTTTTCAGCCAGTCTTTAAGTTCATTCGTAACTGTAATAGACATCAGCATTTCGTTATTATCAATCTTTCTTTTATACTCTTTCATTTTTCCGGTTATCGTCTCATGCATTTTTTTCTGTCCGTCAAACTCGGAAAAACCTATTGATTCCATCAGTTTCTCTTCTTCTGAAAAATGATAATGAGTATAATCAAGTACTTCGTTTATCATTTCTTTAAGTTTATTCTCAACGTTTGTTCTTTCTAGATTATCATAAAAATTATTGATAATCTCAATCCATCGTTGATGCTGTTTGTCCATTTCTGGAACACCGATTTCAAACTCCTTACCCCATGTTACGATACCCATAATTCCTCCTTATTAATTTATTATTAAATTATAATATTTTTGAAACATCACAAACGCAGTTTTCGAAAATCTTCCTTCATTCTTTCAAGATCACCTATCCAATCCTCAATATCCTGTTCGTGTTCAAGTTCTTCATTAAGAATCTGAGTTGCTATCTGGTGGGTACTGTGATCCTTTCCGTTTGCAAAATCGGCAATTCCTTTATAACGGGCAATAGCACATCTCTCACCTGAAAGATTTTGATTTAAGATAATTTCAATATATGGATCCGCCGGAGTTTCATAAGGACATTTACTGTATTTCATCCACTCGGCTGGTGATAATACAGGCGTTCCTCCCAACTGTATAATTCTGTTTAACACAAGTCCTGCATGAGCGAATTCCTGAGAAGCATGCAGCATGAGTTCAGGTTCGATTTCGCTTCTCATCGGACCTTCCATAATCTGCGCTCCGATCCAGTACTGATAATATGCAAGCCATTCTTCGCACAATGCTTCATTCAGCATTTGAACTAATTCGTCTTTGTTTACACCAATAATTTCAGAACCTTTTACTCCCATTTGCGCCTCCTGCTATTATTTAAAAGCTTAGCACAAAAGAATAACAAGTTCAATAATTTTAACAGAATAACAAGCTGAGTGATAATTATAGATAAAAATATTTTGCAAAAATATTTTTATATTTGCTGAGCGAAACGAAAAAAGAATATAATGATATTTCACAAAGAATGATATCAAAAAAGGTGAATAAAATAATAAAGCAAAATGTTTGCCTTCGGCAAACTTACATTGATCGTCGCGCAGGGGTTATGTCTGAGCCGAATCCGCCGTGTTTACAAAGGCGGTTCGGCGAGTTCTGCGCGACTAGAGCCGCGCGGCGACGGCTCGACTCTTTATCGCGCCATCGTGGCGCAGAGTCTCGCTATCATCATCCTGATAATAGAGCGACGTACTTTTCCGAACTTACACGGATGTACGAAAGTCCGAGCGCCCACGGAGGGAAAAGCGCTCGGATAACGCCTATTTCTTTTGTTACGCAGACAAAAGAAATAGGCAAACCGGGTAAAGGGCGTGGAACGCCCTTAGAAATTATTGCATGATCCATGCAGACAATGGATTTATAAGGCGAAGCCTTATGTGGTACACCTGACTCTCAGGCAAACCGTATTTAAGCAATTCATTTCTTTGTCTCAACGGTCTTCCTTGACCGTTTCAATTATATCAATAATTTAAATTATCGCCTCAAACTATGCGGTAACGCTTGCGTTTTCCCGCTATGGACTTCGTCCATCTCGCGGGCTATGTTTCCGCCTCCGTGCGGAAACTGGCGAAGCCTTTGGAGCCCGCCCGGCTCGAGGGCATTTTTTTATTTGAATTCCATCTCAAATTATGAGATACTAAGTTATGATTGCTAGCGATGATCTTATCAGCTTTGCCGATGAAAATGAAATCACCGTTCTTCCGAAACAGGCTGAATGGAAACTTCTTATCGTCGATGATGAAAAAGATGTTCATAAGGTAACAAAGCTTGTTCTTTCAGGATTCGAATTTGCCGGAAGAAGGCTTTCTCTTTTCAGCGCGTACAGCGCCGCTGAAGCTATGGATTTTATGAATAAAAATCCTGACACGGCAGTTGCGCTGATCGATGTCGTGATGGAAGAAGAAGATTCCGGACTTAATCTCGTTCAGTTCATCAGAGAAAATCTCGGCAATCATTCAGTTCGCGTCATTTTGAGAACAGGTCAGCCCGGACAGGCTCCCGAACACGAAGTTGTTCTCAATTATGATATAAACGACTACAAGGCAAAAACAGAACTTACCAGCGAAAAACTTTTCACCACTGTAATCTCTGCTATCCGCTCATACCGCGATATAATGACCATAGAAAAAAGTAAAATCGGACTCGAAAAAATAGTTACGGCTACTGCCGACATTTTTGAGATACAATCACTAAAATCTTTCCTAAACGGCATACTGCTTCAGTTTGTTTCGATTCTTCAGTTTGAAGATGATGCAATATACGGCAAAACTTCCGGAATTTCGGCAGAAAGCACCGGGGACGGCAAAATACATATAGTTGCGGCAACGGGCAAATACGGTAAAGATTCCGTTGATAAATCCATCGACGACATTCTTCCTCCTGAAACACTCAGCATGATTCATGAGGCTAAAAAAAGCAAATCGCATATTTATCACGGAACCAAGTATGTAAATTATTTTTCAACCAAAACCGGATTTGACAGCATTCTTTATCTTGAAAGAAACACTCCCCTCGACAAATGGGAAAAATACATGGTCGACATTCTTTGCTCAAATGCCGCAACAGCTCTAGAAAATGTCTGTTTAAATGAACAGCTTGAAAATCTTGTAGAACTGAGAACTGTTCAGCTGCAGGCAGTCAACGAAGAACTTTCGCTGAAAAACAAAAGCATCAAACACGAACTCGAAATGGCAAGAAAAGTTCAAATGGCTCTTTTCCCGAGAGTTTTTCCGAATAATGAAAGATGCTCATTCTATGGTCTTTATGTTCCCATGCAGGATCTAGGCGGAGATTTTTATGATGTATTCGCGATTGACGAAGACAATACCGCATTTGCAATCGTAGATGTCAGCGGTCACGGGCCTTCTGCTTCACTTGTAACAGCAATGATAAAAATTTTCTTCAATGCAAAAAGCGCTTACGGCAAAACACCTGCGGAAATTATTGACGAGATTCACCAGTGCATTCTAAACACTGTAGGTGTTTCGGGAATATTCGCGACAATTTTCTTTGGAATCATCAATATTAATAAAATGACTCTTGATTATGCAAATGCCGGCCACACTCCGGGAATTCTTCTTCGTGAAAATGAAGCAATTTTTTTAAATTCCAATGCAACTGTTGCGGGAGTTTTTAAAGGCGCGGAATACGTAACTGACACGGTTAAGCTCGAAGGCGGAGAACGCATTGTCCTTTTTACCGACGGACTGGTTGAGGCAAGAAATACATCAGATAAAATGATAGGTAATGATAATTTTTATAAAATACTTTCCGAAAGAAATTCGCTTCCGATAGAAGAAATGTGCCTTAAAGTTTTCGAAGATGTTTCAAATTATTCAAAAGGCATTGATGCCGATGACGACAAAACAATATTGATAACCGAAATAAGAAAATGCTGAATATCCTGAAAAAACACAAGAGTATCAACAATGAAATTATAACTACAATCTTGACAGTTGTAGCATCCTCAATGATATTCGTATCTATTTTTCTTTTCTTCTATCATTCAAGCAATGCGCATAAAAGACTCTACAGATCAGCAGCATCGATCAACAACATGATGTCGGAAGCACTGCTTCCGCATATTAATTCCGGAGACTATGAGAGAGCAAAAAGCATTATTGATTCGGCAAT
This sequence comes from Spirochaetota bacterium, assembly GCA_029554345.1. GTDB lineage: Bacteria > Spirochaetota > UBA4802 > UBA4802 > JAFGJZ01 > JAKJGA01. The sequence goes on from JAKPJF010000177.1 coordinate 5,688, forward strand.
TCTTTCATCCGATCTGATTGGAGTAATTGTGTCTGATCAATCCGGCGGAATTATAATCGGAAGATTTACCCGCAACTACAAAAATATTCACGACTGCAGCAAAGACGATCTGCCTTATCTTGAAAAAAACAAACATCTTTCTTTATCCTTCACAATGAGAAATTTCAATCTTCAGCCGTTCGGCACTATTGATTATTATTTTTCTAACCATAATCTTCAACGCGAAATGCTCTTTGATACCGGAATTTCCCTAATTAAAATTGTCTTAATCTGCATTATCTTATCTGTTTTTCTATCAGCCGCCTTACGTAAAATTCTTACTTCTCAGCTCATAAGCCTGAAAAACACATTGATTTTTTTCGCCAAAGGAAATTTCTCCGCAAGATCAAGGATCGAGTCAAACGACGAAATCGGCGAATTATCAGATACTTTTAATATGCTGGCGGAAAACACCCAAATCAGAATATCTGAACTCGAATCCGTTTTATCAAAACGAACCAGCCAGCTTATGCTATCACAGAAAATGGCATCTCTGGGTGAACTCGCCGCGGGCACAGCGCATGAAATCAGCACTCCTATCGGAACCGCTTTCACAGCAGCAACTCACCTCAAAGATAAAACAATATCTTTTACCGAGTCATACCAGAAGAATAGCCTGACACGCTCTGAATTCGAAGCCTATCTCGCTGAAGTTGAAGAATCCATATCTCTCATAATCAGCAACATTTCAAAATCATCAGCAATATCCCAGAATTTCAAAAAAATAGCTTCGGACAGAACAAATGAAAACACAAAGTCTTTCAACCTGAAACATTATCTTGAAGAGATCATTCTCAGCCTTAAACCTCAAATCAGAAAAACAAAACATATCATCCAGATCAACATTCCTGAACATATAGAAATCAGCACCTATCCGGGTGTTCTTTCTCAGGTTATTTCAAATCTGATAATAAACTCCCTTATTCACGGATTTGACGGAATAGAAGAAGGAATCATATCTATAGACGCCGGAATAGACAATGATTCAATTATTATGATATATTCAGATAACGGAAAAGGCATCTCTGAAGAAAATTTATCAAAAATATTTACTCCTTTTTTTACAACAAGAAAGGATAAAGGAGGAACTGGAATCGGACTCAGCATTGTTCAAAATCTGATAGAAGGAACACTCAAAGGAAAGATTTCATGTGAAAGCGTTCGAGGCAAAGGAACTATGTTTAAGATAAGTTTTCCTGCGACATTATAGATCAATTAACGAAATATCTTCTTCAATTCCATTGCGGCTTTACGAGGATCAGTTTCACGAGAAATCGCTGTAATGACTGCAATGCCCGCAGCTCCGGCTGCTTTCACCAGACCGGCATTTTCATGATTAATTCCTCCAATTCCCACAACAGGAATTTTGACGCTTTTTACCATTTCTCTGACATACTCTATTCCGTGTGCAGAACCGATATCACGCTTACTCTCGGTCGGAAAAACAGCACCGGCTCCAAGATAATCTGCACCTGACTGTTCTGCTGAAATTGCATCATCAATACTTACCGGAGAATAACCGATAAGTTTATCACCTATTTTCGAACGGATTGATTCTATCGATTCATCGTCCTTGCCGACATGAATACCGTCGGCGGAAAGTTCAAGCGCAAGCTCAAGCGAATCGTTTACAATAAAAACCGCATCAAATTTTCTGCACAGCTTCATTATTTCCCGGCCGATCAAAAGCTTCTCTTCGTAAGAAGCATCCTTATCGCGAAGCTGAATAATTCCGGATCCCCCTGCAAGCGCTTCATTCACAGTAAAAAGCGGATCATGAATACACAAAGGAGACTCAAGAACAAAGTAAAGCGAATAGTCTATGTTACGCGAAATGGTCATATCCGAACCTCGTGATTTTTTTTCCGTCAATATAAACACCATCGCCTTCCTTCAATTCTCCTACAATATAACCTTTTATATCGGAAGCCTTTTCAGGAGAAATAGTATATACAAGTGCAAAATCTTCACCGCCAAAAAGCGCATAATCATAAGGATCATCACCGAGAAGCTCAGCAGTTTCAGCAATACCTTCAGAAAGTCTGATAGATGCCTTGTCTATATGCGCAGAAAGTGAACTTCTTCGTGCAATATTGCGGGCTTCAGAAGCAAGCCCGTCACTGACATCGGTCATGGCATGCGAAATCGGAAGAATTTGAGGCAGAAAATCCATTCCGCATTCCGGATGAACATGGTATTTTTTTACGCTTTCGTACCCGTCTATATTTCTGAGAAACAGTTTTAAACCGGCAGTAGAACCGCCAAGCGGCGCCGACACTGCTATAAGATCCCCGGCCTTCGCATCTGAACGTAAACGAAGATTTTCCTTTGTTGTTTCGCCGGTAAGTGTAATACTGATGCTCATCAAAGCACCGTGAGTTGTATCCCCGCCGATTATATCAAACTTATATCTTTCGGCGGCATCATATACGCCTCTGTAAAATTCATCCATAAACTCAACGCTTATATCAGATGTCAGTGCAATAGAAATAAGAGCATACTTAACGATTCCGCCGCATGAAGCTATGTCAGAAACATTTGATATCATGGCTTTCCATCCGATATCATACGGAGAAAAATATCTGCGCGAAAAATGATCATTCTCAACAAGCATATCAACCGTCTGAAGCATGAGCTTTCCGTTCATAAGATCAACAACGGCGCAGTCATCACCTATTGAAACCATTACATTTTTATCTCGCGGTTTTTTCGCAATGCGGTCAATCAGCGCGAATTCGCCGCCAAGCTCCTTAATCAGCACCGAATTCCTCCTTCATTGCGCAGAATTCTCCGCACATTGAGCATTCTTTTTCATTAGAATGAGTGCTTCCTTCCCTGTATTTTCTTGCCTTAACCGGATCAACCGCTAGCTCAAACATTTTCTCCCAGTCAAAGTCCCGGCGGGCCTTTGAAAAGACCTCATCTTTCACACGTGCTGAGGGAATTCCTTTCGCGATATTCGCGGCGTGTGCGGCAATTTTTGAAGCTATGACACCTTCGACTACATCATCAACCGACGGAAGCCGGAGATGTTCTGCCGGTGTCAGGTAACACAGAAAGGCGGCTCCATGCATTCCTGCAAGAGCTCCTCCAATCGCACCTGTTATATGATCATAACCCGGAGCAGAATCCGTAACAAGAGGACCTAAAACAAAAAACGGAGCGCCATGACAGACCCTGTCCGCTTCTTTTATCTGGTTTTCAATTAAATGGAGAGGAACATGACCCGGCCCTTCAACCATCACTTGAACGCCTTTTTCACGTGCTATTAACGTAAGTTCACCGAGATTGGAAAGTTCGCTCATCTGCGCAGAATCACCGGCATCGGCACCACCGCCAGGGCGCAGCGCATCTCCTAGACTGAGCGTAATATCAAACTCTTTCGCAATCGCGCATATTTCATCAAAATGAGTAAAGAACGGATTTTCCTTTTTATGATACTTCATCCATTTTGAGATAATTGATCCGCCACGTGAAGTTATACCCATAATTCTTGATGAAGCTTTCTCTGCGGCAGACATGGTTATTCCGCAATGAACTGTTGCAAAATCAATACCGCATTCTGCATCAGCATATACTGCATCGATAAAATCCTTTTCTTCCATTTCTGAAAGATTTCCCTTACATTTTGTTATTACAGAATATGCAGGAACACATCCTGTAGCAACCGTACATTCTTCCATAAAGCGCCGGCGCATTCCTTTAACATCTCCGCCGATACTCAAATCCATCACCGCTTCTGCACCGGCCGAAACCGCCGCATGAAGCTTTTTCATTTCGTAATCAATATCGCAGTTCTTCGGTGATGTTCCGATGTTGGCATTAATTTTAACAAGAAGATCTTTACCTACTGCAAAAGCCGGTTTCGCTTTTCTTTTTTTATTAAACGGAATAACGGCTTTTCCGGATGCGATCAGCTTTAGGAGTGCGGATGCATCAATTCCTTCGAGAGCAGCAGCCTCATTCATTTGATCTGTAATGATTCCTTTCAATGCGGATTCGATTTGTGTCATTATTCCTCCGGTTTTTTCAGAGGGGTGTCAAGAAATGCGGATGAACAGATCCCTACGTCAGCATTAACCGCTTCAGGTTCATCGGGTATCATCTCAGGTAAATCACCACCCCGTCTGCATTTCAAGCGAAATCCCGACGCTTGATTTGTCAATAGAATAAAACCGCATCGAAGTTGTTAAAATTAATAAATTGTTTTTATTACACTTTGTGATAAAATATCATAAAATCGAAAGTATCGGAGGAATATTATGAACTATTTTATTTGCGGAATATGCGGATACATCGCAATGGATTCTGCGCCGGAAAAATGTCCCGTATGCACCGCGCCGAAGGAAAAATTCAGCAATAATGATGCAATTTTTGAAGAATCAAAAGCAAAAGCCACAGAAGGTGCGGCAAAACACGTTCCTTCTATTTCAGTAGACAAAGATGCCAAATTATATCCTGGAACTGAATTCATTACAGTGCATGCTAAAATAGGAGAAGTTCCACACCCTATGGAGGAAAAACATTTTATTCAATTTATTGATATTTACGCTGATAACAAATGGATAAAAAGAGCTCATTTCACTCCGGCAGTAGTTCCGGCTATTTCAGCCCACCTCAAAATTCAAGCATCAAAGATTACAGTAATTGAAAACTGCAATCTTCATGGATATTGGATAAACGAAGTCAGCCTATAATTAAAACCGCCGGAAGATTAAATTCTTCCGGCGATCAAATTTCCTACAAATACTCAAAGAATTATTTTAAACATAATCCCAATTTTTGTTAGCAATCTTACTATAAATTTAAGACAATACAAATTAGAATTAATATAAGCTTAAAATTTCTATCAAAATTAAAATTAATTAAAAAAACGAAAAAAATGTGATTGATTAATCGGAAGCAGCATGCTAATTATTATAAGTCAAAATTATTCTCAAATTTTAACGGAGGCTTTATGAGGAAAAGTGTCCTGAAACTTTTATCATATGGTTGGCCTGATAAGATCATAGCCAACTATCTGATGATACGACCGACCATCGTCAAATACTACCGTAAAAAGCATAGAATCTCAAGAAACGAATATCAGGGTTTTTACTGATAACTTTTCTTGTTGTCACGGTTTTGCGCCAACAAGACCGTGACCAATCTATTTTCAACAATCGCCGGCGTCAAGAGAAACATTCCCTCACACCCCCAGAGCAATAGAAATAAATCAAAACAATTTTTATAAGAGATCGAACTTTAACAATGAGTTTATGCAATGGCAGACTTAAGATAGGCACTCAAAAACAATAATAAAAAATCTCTATTTATGTCTCATAAATTCCAGCCTCAAAAATGTCAAGCAAATATGAAAAAATACCGACAATTAAGTAGAAAAATATGCAAAGCGAAACAATTTCTCCCGAAGCACTAAACGACGTCTACTCCTTTGAAAATATAATATCTCTGGAGCAGTCACTTTATGCCGGTGAAAATGCAAAAATAGATCTCTCAAAAATTAAATTCATTAATCCATATTGCGCAGTCAACCTGCTTCTTTTAGGTAAAAACTATCTAAAAAAAACAGGCGGAAAAATCTCATTAATAAATCTTTCTCCGGAGATTTCTTCATATCTCGAAAGAATGGATTTTATTAAAAGAAATATTTTCAGCATTGAACCGTCAGCAAACAACAAACTATCCCGAAGCGGAATGAGCAAAAGCATAATTGAGATTACCGATATTCCGGGAAAAGAAAGAGAAAGCGTCAAAGCAATTACAAACGTTGTAGCTCTTTTTCGCAAACGAGCAGAATTCATATTTAAATCTTCATTTTCAGAGAATAACACCGATAATTTTATTACAGTTATTTCTGAAATGTGTCAGAACATCTTCGAACATTCTCTTGATTCGGGATATGTTGCGCTTCAGACATATAAAACAGCCAAAGGTCCGGTTGTGCATCTTGTTGTAGCTGATTCTGGAATTGGTATTGAAGGCAGCTTCGTCCGCATGAATAAAAACTGCGGAAAGGGTTCGGACCTTCTCGTAAAAGCACTCACAACTCCGATATCAAGCAAACGCGAATTCGGTTACGGACTTTGCAGAGTAAACAAAATAGTAGAACAAATGAACGGCAATCTTTATCTCCGTTCAAACTCAGATTCTGTTGCGGCAATGAATTCACCCAAAAACGGACGAATCTTTTTTTCTAAAAGCAATCTTCCTTTTTTTCAGGGAACTCAGATATCATTTTTTATTATGGGAACAAATTCATAAATGAGGCATTCATTATGACAATATTTGTCAAAGATCTTATCGCAAAAAAAAGCGGAAAATCATCTTCCGATCTTTTAACGCGGCCTGTAGGAAAAAAATACTACCAGTCTGCTGAGAAAAAAATATCTTCAGCCATGAAAGGAGAAGTTGTAATTCTCGATTTTATGGACATAAAAGTCATAGATCCGTCTTTTGCAGATGAATTTGTAATTAACATTGTAAAACTGTCCCATTCGAAAGATTTTTATGTCAGACTTCGAAATCTCACTAAATCGGCTCAAAGCAACATTTCTGCAATAATTGACTCTTATACCGATTTCGCAAAAAAAGATTACGCAGTCGCGGTCGAAGATCTTCTTGATAACGGAACACATTTTCTCGGCAATATAGGTCTACAGGAGAAAGAAATAGCAGAGTTCCTGCGCATAAACAAAACAGCTTCAACCAAAGCAATATCCGATAATTTCTCTTTTACAGAATCAAAAACAGTTAACTGTCTCAAGACTCTTGAGAAATTAAGGATTGTACGGACAGATGAAACCGGGAAATATTTTTCCGTATTGTAATATTTTTAATTAATTTTGATTGATTTGATCGTTTTCAGCATTAGAATTGACAAAGCGGCAATCAATACCGGGGAAAATGAAAAGATATGAAGGTAATAATAAAATCGAAAGAACTTGTTGAAAAAGATGATTCTCTTTTCGGTCTGCTTTCCCAGCACAAAAAAAATATATCCTATCTTCGCATAATGATAAACGAAACAGATAAGCTCATTTCTCTTCAAATAACCGATAATCCCAAAAATTGGCGCAGTCTTCCACCCGAAAAATATGCAGGATTCAGAATGCTGAAAAGAAATGAAATCGGGGTAACCAGATTCAGCATCAAATACATTTCACCCGGAAACATAATAGCACATTTCGGATCAACCATCGGCGTAAAATTTCCGAATGGAAAAGCGGAAATAGACAATCAGCTTTCCGGCAAAAACTATTTTACATTAGATTGCTCATCAAAATATCTCGAATCGATTGTACTCAATATGCGAAAAATGATAAACATGACTCCGCAGAAAAAATATGAAATAATTGAAACATATCTTTCTGCGAATCCGACGGCGGTACAATAATGGCAATTCCTGAAAGCAATGAAATATCGAGATTCAATGCTGCAATGCAGTTTACAAACGGCGACGAAGATAAAGCACGACGGATGCTTTCCGGAGACTACACGGATCTTAAAGCAGTTAAATGCCGTTTTCAAATGGAAAACTCCGACATCTTCGGAGCTTTTATAATTGCGGTCAAACCCGAAGAAAGCCTGAACCTTTCCGCATACACGATTACCTTTGAAGACCGTCTAACCTATGATAAAATTTCCCAGCGCGACTCATGGAAAACGTTTTACTCTAATATCTCGAAAATTGCAGAAAGCTCCGTTGTAACCGAAGATGCCGAACTGAGAAACCATATATTAACAAGCTGTGAAGGCTTCGATATTTATCCCGACATTCAGGCTTCCGACATTCCGGCAGTGAGCGATAAACTTGAAGAGATCATAAACAAATTTTTCAATTTACAAAACGCCCTATGCGAAACCGAAATTGAAATGCTTTCGTCACTTGCTCTTTCCGAATCAAAAATTCCAATGCTAAAAAAAAATGAAACGAAAACTTCTTCACCAGAAGAAGTAAAACCCGACATTGAAAGAGAAGCAGATTTCGTAATGAATGCCAAAATAATAGTATCTCCGGTAAAAGGAAAATATATCAACGACATCCGGCCAGGTGAGATAATAAAACTGCTCCCGCTCAAAGACGATCCCCTTTCACGGAAAATTGCCCAGGCTCAGAAATCAATAGGCGAGAATGGAGAAATAATGCCTATCCGCGGAAGACTTAAGGCAAAATATCCAAATGAAAAAGGTTATATTATTTACTGTATTGTAGGCAAAAAAATACTCGCCAAAATCATTGAAGAAGAAAATGTAAAAATTGACGTCGATTCTTCATCATCCGACAAACAGAACAATGAAAAATCAAGCCTTTCACTCTACATCATTCTGCTTATCGCTCTTATATTTATATCATTTTTCGTAATCTATGCGCTCATATAATTCTTATTTTCTAAAGACCATTGCGTTAATCACCCTTTTCTCACTTCCAGTCTTTGCCCAAATGCCCGGCTGGATAAAATATAACGACATGGACGGAAATACTTTTCTTCTGGATCAAAACGGAAAATTCTATCTGGAAGAAAAACCGGATTTTGACTATAAAGCAGTTGCATCTGAAGGGTTTCCGTATTACATCAAACAGGCAAAAGATCTTATAGAAAATCATTACAAAAAAGAAGGCGTAACTCTTCTTAAATCAATAATCTATTTATCTGATCTCGATAAAACATTATATGAACGGGGATCCGAGGCATCAAAAGAGTTAAACAGAATAATTGCTAGAGAAGGCGACAGATGGAAGATGCTTGACCTTGAAACATCTGTCTATTTCGCACGAACCGGAGAAATCAACCACATCTTCATGCAAAGCGGAATCGAATTTCATATTCCTTTTAAAACCGTTATTCTCAAAAAAAAAATAAAAGCCGCGCATTCATACACTAGAGATTCTCTAAGTTTCGGTGTAAATTTTTCAAACCAGGATAATAAATTTTACAGCTCTATAATTTCAATAGTCAGCGAAAAGATTCCCTACAATTTTGATTCAGTCGAAACGTACAGAATTTTTGCTGAAAAAAAAATAATCCCCGACAATTACAAGAGAGAATTAATTTCAAAATCAAGAAACAGTATAATGAATTATTTTTTCAGAGAAGGAGACAGCACATTTGCAGGTTTCGAAATTTTCGAAATAAATGGAAATACCGGATTTTATATTCATGCTTACTTCAGCACTAATGGAGACAACAAAGAGAAAGTAAAACAACTACTGAACAATATTGAAATTAAAGGAAGAAGCTTATAACTTCTTCCTTTAATCAAATAATTATTTCTTTCTGAGTTTTCCGTTTTCCATTACAACATCTCCGTCAAAATCTACTTTGAATGTTGTACCATTTTCCATTTTTATCACAGTACCTTTCTTAACTCCGGAATTTCCGGTAGAAGAATGACGCGATACTCTTAATTCACTGGTAGAATTTCCATTAACTATTTTAAATTTATAATCAACATTATCCTTGTTGATTATTTCTCCGGCATAAACGGAAGATGCCAGAATAACGGCTGCGGCTGTGAAAATTACTTTTTTCATACAATTCTCCTTTTTGAATATATGCACTAATGCTGAAGCCATATAAATCTTCCGTCTAAACGAGTCAAGTATTATACAAAATTGTTTTTCCAATGACCTATTTCCACTGCTGTCCCATAGAATCATAAGAAAACAAGAAAAATGCTATTAATTCTCAAATGCGTTGATTATGTTGGAATTGCAAAAAGCCAATAAAATCAATACGTTCGGAGAATTAATAGCATGTTTAAGACAAAATGTTTAC
>JAKPJF010000104.1 GCA_029554345.1 Spirochaetota bacterium
TCAAAGTGTTTTTATCACTGAACTGTCATTCGATTCTTCAAAAAACAGGATAGTTATCCGTAATTCAGCTAAACAGGTTTTCTATCTTGATCCAGAAACTTTTGAAACATTTGAATAGATGTTATTTCGGATTATAAAATAGATTATAAAGTAATTTTTTACTTTTTCCATGTAACCTATATCTTTAAAAAAGCACTAAGATAAATAATAAAGATCTAGGAATTCAAAAATGAAAAAAGTTATCAGAATTATACCCGCAATTCTAATGATTGCGACTATTGTTTCTTGTAAAAAAAAAGATATAGAAGCTATTGATTTCTCAGAAATAAAAAGCAATCCGTCAGTACGTTATCGTGTTATAAAGAAATCAGCTGCAATAAGAGATTATTCTTCAATAGATTCGAAAATTGTGAGAACAGCTGTTTCAGGTGAAGCGATTTATATTGATGTTCTAAGTGTTTCTACGGGAGTTTCGGATACGGTTGAAGGAAAGGCTGGCCGATGGCTGAAATTCTCTGATTCTTCTACTCCTTGTTTCGTTTTCAGTACAGATGTTAAGGCTGAGACCGATCTTTTTAAGCCTCCATTTATAATGGATAATGAAATGGTCAACCAAACGTATCATTATGGAGAAGATTGTTCCGGAGATGCCCAAGGTCAGCAGATAACTTTATTTTTTTGTAATGATAACATTGTGACTATGGAATGGGATAAAAAGAAGTATAGTGGAAAATATCAAAAAATCCATAATTATATTTATATACATTATAATGAGCTAGAAAAAACAGAATATATTACTTCCTCTGTAGATAAAAATGCAGCAGCGGAAAAAAAATTAACTAAAGAAGATACTGATGATAATATTATTCTTAGATTTGTGCAGTGTCCGAAAGAGGGACATGATGAAATACTTTTAGATACTGTTTTCGTTAGTAAAGACTTTTCTTTCCCAAGTATTGAAAACACAGGATGGTATTGGAGAGAAGGAAATTGGTGATTAGTATCAAATCAGATATTTTAAATTAGCAAAAATATAGCAGGAACTAATCGTTATAAACTTCCGATTGTTGAAATAACCCTCGGATGTTCCGGATCATTTTTCGGAACAATCACGGGTATTGGAGCAGGCATCCCGGCAACTCCTTCTTTTTTCTTAACCCAGATTTTGTAGATGTCTCCTTCTATATAGGTCTTTTCAAAACCGTCATAGCTGTTTTTGTTAAGCTGGATTCTTGTTATTTCGGCCGGTACAGAATAGAATTTCACGTTATTGTAGTCTTTCTTGAGGCTGAATTGAATCGTATCGGAAGAGACTTTCTTTCCGTCTGAAGAAAGGAGACCGCCGCCCAACAATGGATAAATGTTTTTAGCGCAATCTTCAAGTGTCGGGCTTTCCGAGAGAATCTTCAAATATTGATTGAGTACTTTTATAACGGCAAACGGAACTTCTTCAACGGGGATATCTTTTCTCTGCGGATATATAGAAGAGAAAACTGATATTGCAAATATTAGAAAAACAAATTTCTTAAAAAGTTTCATATACTGCCTCCATAAACAGAAGCAGTATAACATGAGCTAAGAATTAATTCAATAGAAAGAGTGATGAAGTTTAAGAGTTCAAATGGATAATCTAATTATTACAATGAGATACAATTTGCTAAATGTATTCATATTATTTTGGGAAATAGACAAGATGAGCCTTTAACGCTAGCAACTGTGAGATCTGTTTCTGCTTAGCCTTTTCACTTGGAAAAGGTTTTATGTTCGCATGATTTTTCGGGGGTTCAGATGGTTCTATATTAAGATCGGTATCAAAAATATCTTTTGCTGAAATATCAGCTCGTCCGTACATTGTAATTTGAGTACCGGATTTTCTCGATCTCTCAGCTGCAGCAT
>JAKPJF010000114.1 GCA_029554345.1 Spirochaetota bacterium
AGCGGATCCAAAACTCGCGCGGCTCCGTCAACTATATCAAGCGGCGGCTGAAAATCATGAAGCTCCTTTTTCATTTCAGACAAATGAGCCGGATCTTCATCCGTTACCCATCCTGTATCAACGGCATTCATATAGATCCCGAACTTTGCAAGACCGGAAGCGGAAGTATGCGTAAGCATGTTTAATGCAGCCTTTGCCATGTTGGTATGAGGATGACGGTCTATTTTCGTGAACCTGTGGAATTTTCCTTCCATCGCTGACACATTCACTATATGCTTCTGCCCGGTAAAATCGCGTTTCATCATTTCAGACAACCGGTTACAGAGGACGAACGGAGCAACGGCATTTACCAGCTGAAGTTCGAGCATTTCCGATGTTGGAATTTCTCCAAGGCGTAAACGCCAGCTGTTAACCTTCCGCAGATCGACCTGCTGCAAATCTGCATCCAGTTTACCGCTTGGGAAAACAGCCTCAGAATCCGGAGAATAATCGTAGGCGTAAGGAATCTGCGAAAGCTTTGCAGGAGCTCGCAGACCTATGCCCGGACTCTTTTCTTCCCATTTTACCGGAATATTTTTTTCTTCCGCAGAAGCTATTTGCGAAAAAGCATTAAGTCTTCCGGTACAATCGTGATAATGAGAAAGAAGAAGAGCGGCATCAGCATGAAGTTCAGCTGCGGATTTCATTTCATTTTCAAGAAGATGCGCGTAAAAGCCCGGAGGACGGCGCACTGTCTGCGCGGCATTGTTTATAAGAATATCCATACGGTCATAATTAGATTCAACATAACTGCAGAAAATTTCGACACTCGGAGTATGCCTGAGATCAAGTCCGTAAACATGAAGCCTGTCCTTCCACTCATGAAAATCTTTCTCTTTCGAATAACGCAAAGCCGAATCAGCAGGAAAACGCGTTGTTGCTATTACGCGCGCGCCGGCACGAAGGAGCATAAGAGCCGCGTGATAGCCGATCTTCAAACGTGAACCGGTTATGAGAGCTGTTTTTCCTCTCAAATCAGCCGACTGAAATCTTTTCGAATAATTAAGTTCCGCGCATTCCGGACACATTGAATCATAGAAAAAATGAAGGTCATAATATTCTTTGTCGCAAATATAACATGTTTTAGGCAAAGATAATTTCTTTATAAATTTGCTTTTGTCTGAAAGTTCAATCTGCAAAGGTGCCGAAAACACAGAAGACTCTCTGGCGCTTCTGATGCCGGTTGCGGCATTCGCTGAACGGACCTCTTTTCTCTTTTCTTTCTTTCGATTAATTTTTGCTTCTTTTTTTCTTTTTCTGTCATCATTTATGTCAGGACGTGACAGTTTTCCCGCAGCCTTGATAAGAGCTATTCTCTTTTCATCAGGCACTTCTGCCAGATAAGAACTGTTTTCAAGAAGCTCATTCAGCAAAGCTGTTGCTTCTTCAATTTTCTGAATCGAAGGTTTTTCTTTAATTACTTCAGCAGACATTTAATTCCTGTTTCTACTTGAACTCGTCAAAAAGATGTTCGAGCCCGTTAAGTTTTATTTCATACGCCGCAGCCATCATCTGACCGAGCTCTCCTTCGGGCAATCCTTTTTGTTTAAACCATATATAATATTCTTCGGGAATATCTATGAGCCGCCTGCCCTCATATTTTCCGAAAGGCATGCGGTAAGTTCCTATTTTCAAAAACTGCATTGGATCAGAAATCAATTTTTTATTTCCCAGCTTTTTTATTTCTAAATGAAAGAATGTAAGTCAGACCGTTCTCCGAAATAATATCCACGCTTCCCTGCATTTGTTTCTCTATTATGCTGAAAATCGTCGTCATCCCGAGAGAAGCAGTTTCGCGGACATCAAATCCTTCAGGAAGACCCTTTCCGTCATCTGATATTATAAGTATAAGAGCACCGTCTTTTTCTTTTTTTAATGATACAGTAATGCGGCCTTTTTCTCCAGGCAAAAAAGCATGCTTGAAGGAATTTGTGATAATTTCATTGATTACAAGTCCGAGCGGAATAGCCGAATCAATCGAAAGTTCAGTGTCAGCAATTTCAAAAACAACAGCAACATTATTATTTGCAGCAGAGTTATAATTTGCAATCAGGGAAATCAGCTCTTCTATATATTCCTTAAGATTAATCTTTGAAAGATTTTTGGACTGGTAAAGTTTCTCATGGACAAGCGACATTGTCTGTATTTTAGATACGATGTTTTTCGCGAAAGCGGAAACTTTTTCGTCTCCGATTTTTCTAGACTGAATCTGGATAAATGAAGAAATAATCTGCATGTTGTTTTTTGTTCTATGATAAAGCTCTCTTATCAGAGTTTCTTTTTCATTCACTGACGCGGCTAAAGCTTCTCTATCTTCAATCGCTGAAGTAATATCCTTACACAAAGATACTGTT
>JAKPJF010000182.1 GCA_029554345.1 Spirochaetota bacterium
GATATTCAGGTTTATAGATTTATACAACAAGTATAGACCGCATTCATCTCTCGGAGGAATGACTCCGGTTGAGTTCAGAATGAGTCAGAATGTTTACAAAGAAGAATGATTTTACTTTACAGTTTTAGGGGTTCACTCCAAATACAAGCGGAGAGCGCGGCGCAAGTATGAAATCTTAGATGAAATTGAGGCTTTAAATAATTGAAAAAGAAATTGATAATTATTTTTATTTTTATTTCCGGATTTTCTTTATGTGGATCAGCGAAGAATGAAAATGAAGAAGCAATTAAGCATAGAGTATACCGGTTTATTGATGCAATAATTGCTGGAAACACAATTTTGATAATTGAAATGTTATCTGATAAATATATATCAGTAGATGATGATTTAAGTATGTCAAAGTCTGAAATCGGAAATGAGTTTAAGAAAAAAAGTTGGTTATATTTTCGTTTGTTAGATGGAGAAAACTACCAAAAATATTTGAAATCAATGGGAGCATTAAGTCATAAATCGACTAGTATTAGAGATGATTTGATTGAATTGAAATCCAAAAGAATGAGGATCAAATTTGTTGGCTTTTCTGACGACCAAAAGAATCTTGCTTATACAGTTTTAACATGGGAAGGAGAAGAAAAATCAAGAAATACATATCGATTTAGCTTGGTGCTTGAAAAAAATGATTGGAAAATTGATTCGTTGATAATTAGAAGTGAATAAGCACCTTTAAACTTATTACATTAGAATCATTTAATTATGTGTACAATGACGGTATTCATCTGACACATTTTTCTGAAAATAAAAATTAAGCGGCTGAATTGACCTGATTCCAAGATTTGATGCCGCTTCGGAAATATTTTTCTCAGATTTTTCAGTTAATGCTACAACATCTTTTTTTTAAGTGTGTATCGGAATTTCTTCTTGATTTCATCAAGACCTACCTTATCCATTATATTTATGGATTAACTTCGTGTCCAATTTTTCAGGGGAACTTCAGTTGCTTAATGGAAAAAAATAATTTATGGATTAGTAAAATGAAAAAATCAAATAATATTTTTGTAAAATATTCAAAAAGTTCATTATTTATTATTGAATTTCTGTTTGGAATTGTCGGAATTTTAATGAGTGTAATTGCTTTTAAGTTCAGAGACATTGAATCAATTATAAATGCATTATTATGGATTATACTGTGTGTGGTTATATATTTTATATTTAAAACTTATTGGGTTAAAGTTGAAGAAGGTTTGTTAACTTATAATTCTTTTTTGGGTAGAAAAAAATAATAAAATTAGAAGATATTGAGAAAGCATGGATTGAGGTTGGGGTATACGACGTTTATGATTTGTTTAAGCCAATGATCCGTTTAGTTGTCAAACCTAAAAGGCATATTGAAATGAAACCATTTTATATTCATATGAAAGTATTAGAGAAAATAAATGGAGTAAGATTAATGAATATTCTACCTATCGAAAAGAAAAGTAAAATTGTCGCTTCAGATTATAGTATTTTTAAAAACCGATTTTAAAATTTTCGGAAATATGAGTTAGAATCAAATTTATCTAAATAATCATGAGGGTTTAATACATCTTAAATCGAAAAGATAGAATAGCTTGAATTTAGTAACCGGTATCAGAAGAAGATTATATCTGAAAATTATGTGTGAAAAAGAAATATTATTCTCAAGCTAAATTTTCGGTGAAATGTGCTTTAACTATAATAATTGTGAAGGAATTTTATGCAAAATATGAATAAGCAAAATCTTTTTAAAAATATGTTAATTGCCGGAATTGTAATAAACACGCTAAATATTATAATGGATATATTAAAAAATTCAAAAATATATTTTCTTACAGAGGATAAATCTCTTTTATTGAATATCTTGATTGAAGTATTCAATATGTATATCCTAATAATAATTCTGAAATATTATTTTAACAGCAGTAAATTTGTAAAATTACTATGGGCGAATATAGTTTATTCGCCCATAGTAATTGCTTTTATGATAATTTTGAGAAAATATTCATTGAAAATGGATATTAATTATTTTATGATTTTGTATTATTTGAGTTTTGTAATGATATTAATAATGATCCTGATGCAATTTATAATTTATATCTATATGACTAAAAAAGATAAAATATTTGCATTCCCTCTTGTTTGTTTTGTTGTAAGTCTTTATTTGTATTTTGTTCCGATTGATCGAATTAAAAAAATAGAATCTATTATTTATATTATATCATCTGTTTTGTCAGTTATAATTTATCTTAAATATCTAGTTAAAAGTAATAATGTTTCTTTGAAAACAAATCCGCAAACGGTGGAAGATAATAATAACAGGGTCGATGTAATTGATGCAGATACCATTAAAAGAAAAATATGATGTCTGTTCATAAAACAGTAAAGTTCAAAAAAACCTTTTTGATTTATGTTCCAATATGCTTTTTTTTCTTTTTGGTGCTAATAATCTTAACTTTTTATAACCATTCAATTGTAAATAATGTTGATCCAATATATATGCTTCGATTTATCATACCTTATTTCATTATATTGTTTATATTTGTATTTTCTTTAAATATATTGATTTATTATAAAATCAATAAAGGAATGTTAATAATAAGTAATGATAAAATAATTATAAAAAATAAATTTTCTGAAAAAAAAATAGATATATGTGAGATTGTGAATGTTAATTATGATAAAATTAAAAAAATCGAAATTTATGTTAAAGGCGAAAAAGAGTCAGTGATAATACGAGACTACACAAAGATGAATGAAATTGTTGATACCGTCAAAAGACTATGCCATACTAGAGAAAGCAAAATCTGATCAATGGAGATCTTTCCATGACATATCTCCACCTCCATTCGCGAAGCGGAGATCAGATGAGTGACGAACGCAGGGTTCAATGATCAGAAATTAGCATAATGAAGCAGAAAAAATTACGCGTATGCTGAGCCCGGCGAACAAACGCGTAATGAAATTATAAGATCGATGATAATTAAAATCAAAAAAGTGCGCAAAGCACTTCAGATAAAGAAGAATGATAGAATAAAATTAAAATTTGCCGAAGGCAAATTTATCTCTGATCGGAGCGCAGGGGTTCTGTCTGAGCCGAATCCGCCGTGTTTACAAAGGCGGTTCGGCGAGTTCTGCGCGACAAAAGCCGGGTAGGGATTTCAAAAGGGACAGGGCTGGCGACTGAAGCCCTGTCCTTTTTGATCTTATCGCATGAGACCATGCGAAAACCCGGTAAAGGGCGTAGAACGCCCTTTGATATTATTGCATGACACCATGCAGACAACGGATACATAAGGCGAAGCCTTGTGCGGTCGTCCGACTCTCGGACAAAACCGGGTAAAGGGCGCGAAGCGCCTTTTAAATGACAACAAAAACCTTTATTGACAAAATCTCTCAATATCTTTTTTTTGATCAGTGAAAGAATCCGCGTTTTCGCGGAAAATACTGAAATTTTATGGAGGCTTTGAGTGATTGAGCTGATAAATCTGACAAAGCGGTACGGAAATTTTACCGCTGTGGATGATCTTTCACTTTCGATAGGTTCCGGCGGAATTACCGGTTTACTTGGACCTAACGGTGCGGGTAAAACCACGACAATGAGAATGATAACCGGATATTTTCCGCCGTCTGCCGGAAAAGTCATAATTGACGGCATAAATATTTCCTTCGATCCGGTTGCAGTTAAAAAAATGACAGGATATCTCCCAGAATCCGCTCCTGTTTACGGAGATATGCTGGTGTATGATTATCTGAAATATATCGCATCGGTTCACTCGATTAAAGGAAGTGAACGCATCGATGACACTTCTTCCATGTGCGGTCTTTCTACTGTAATGGGTAAAAAAATATCAAACCTTTCAAAAGGCTACAAGCAGAGAGTAGGTCTTGCCCATGCACTGATTCATGATCCGGAGATTCTGATTCTTGATGAGCCTACCAACGGATTGGATCCGAATCAGATAATTGAAATAAGAAATCTGATTAAAGAAATCGGCAAAAAAAAGACGGTTCTTCTATCAACACATATTCTTTCCGAAGTTGAGGCTTCATGCGACCGTGTGATAATTATAAATAAGGGAAAAATTGCAGCGGATGAAAAAACTGCTGATCTGTCGGCGAAATTCAAAGCAGGCAATTCCATATCTGCAGAAATTAAATATGCGGATGAGAGTAATGTAAAAAACGCGTTGAAAGCATTCTGCGGTTCCGTTGAAGTATTTTACGAATCAGAGGGAATTCTTAAAGTAAATGCTTCATCAGAACGCGATATTCGTGAAGCATTATTTAACTGTGCTAAAACTAACGGATGGGTTCTTCTTTCGCTTGAAAAAGAAAAAAACACACTCGAAAATATTTTCAAGGATCTTACAGGAGGTTCGAATAATGCTTAAACAAATGTTCGGAAATCCGTTTATAATAGCGAAAAGAGAAGTTTCATCTTTCGTCTTTTCTCCGGTTGCATATATTGTTTTTACTTCTTTTATGTTTTTTTCAGGAGCTGTTTTTTTCTACAATTATTTTATGAACGGTGAGGCAAGCCTTAGAGGATATTTCGAACTTCTTCCGTGGCTGTTGTCTGTGTTCATTCCGGCTTTGACGATGAGACTTTTTTCGGAAGAATGGAGCACCGGTTCAATTGAAATGCTTTTGACTTCTCCTTTTACTTTATGGGAAGTGATCATAGGTAAATTTTCCGCGGCACTAGTTCTGTCTATAATGATGATTGTTCCGTCTTTGCTATATCTCATAACTGTTTCACTTACCGGCGAAGTGGATTTGGGAGTTACTTTCGGCGGTTATCTCGGCGCTTTTTTTCTGTGCGCTCTTTATTCTGCTGTCGGCATCTTTATTTCCGCCATAACATCGAGCCAGGTAATTTCTCTGATAGTTTCGATAGCAGTTTGTTTCTTTTTCTATTTTGTATTTTTTGCTCTGCAGTTCATTCCGGGAAAGACTGCCGATATTCTTCAATTTATAAGTACTGGATATCATTTTAGAAATTTCGCGAAAGGAATTGTTGATTCGCGTGAAATTCTGTATTTTATTTCCATGTCGGTACTTTTTCTTTTTTCCGCTAAAATCGGAATTGATAAAAGGAGATGAAGATGATTTGTAAAACAGATTTATTACTTTCAATAAAATCATTTCTAAAAAACGCAAAGGCTTTTTTTGTCGGCAATAAGGGGAATTATACTTTCGCAGTTATTGCTGTTATCATTCTAAACATAATTTATTCATCATTCTATTTCAAACTGGATCTTACAAAAGACAGCTCGTATTCGCTTTCAAGAGCAAGTGTTGACGCCGTTTCATCTCTTGAAGATCCCATGATAATAAAAATATATTTCAGCAATAACCTCGCATCTCCATATAATATGGTAGGTCGATATGTTGAGGATATTGTTGCAGAATATGCCGATGAATCAAACGGAATGCTTGAATACGAAATTCACAGAATGGAATCCAAAGAAGATAAAGAAGAAGCCGAAACGTACGGAATTAATCCCATGCAGATTATGGAACGCGGCGCTGATCAAGCGAAACAGAGCCTTGCTTATATGGGACTTGTTATTCTTCATGGTGATGTTTATGAAAAAATAAATGAAATATCATACATTGAAGGACTTGAGTATAAAATAACTTCTTCAATTACTAAAATACGTTCAAAGGTTAATGCATTTGCCGGAATCAAAGATGAAATGAAAATTACACTTTATCAGTCTGTTAACATGTCTGATTTCGGAATCCGCGATTATTCAAAGCTCAATTCTGCAGTTACTGAAATGTTTGAAAGAATCAATAAAGATAATCACGGAAAAATAAAATATTTGTATTCTCCAGTTTCAGACAGTCAAACTGCAGAAGATTTGATATCGAAATACAATATTCCGGGAAGCCGCTGGAAAAATGTTAAAACACCGGATGGAAGACTTATTTCAGCGGGTACGGGCGTCGCCGGTATTTTAGTAACTCTCGGAAATGAATTCCGCGTAGTTCAAATTCCGTTTTCTAAATCTGTATTCGGTTTATCCGTAGCACTTAATAATGTTGAAAAAGATATGCGCTCTGCAATTGATTCGCTTCTTTCTAAAAATCCGATGATCGGTTATGTTTCCGGTCATGGAGAAATTCCGCTTTCCGATCAAAACGGCGAACTTCCGTTTAAGGCGATAAATTCCGATCTTTATAATTTTACCGATATAAACTTAAACAGCGAAATTGACTCTTCAGTTAAAACACTTGTGATCAATTCTCCAAAATTGCCGTTTACAAAAGATGAACTTTTCCGTCTTGACCAATTTTTAATGAAGGGCGGTTCGGTGATATTTTTTATTGATTCATTTAATGATACCGGAAACGGAATGTTTATTCCGATTGATTCGGGATTAGACGGATTGCTTTCATCATACGGATTTAAAATTAATAAGGACTATGTTCTTGATAAGAACTGTTATGTTGCAAGAGGCCGTGATATGCCGGAGGTTCCGCTCAATTTTGTTCCGTTTATTGAGCGAGCTTCAATGAGCAGAAAGAGTTCTGTTACAAAAGATCTTAAACGAATGGCTGTTGCAAAGGTTTCTTCAATTGAAATAAACGATGAAATGATGAAGAAGAACGGAATCAATTATGATTATATTCTTAGATCGTCTGAATCTTCGTGGACTATGAAAGATAATGTTGAATTATCTCCGATGAGAATGCAGTCTCCGCCGCAAAATGAACTTAAGGCATATAATATCGCGGCTATTGCAGAAGGAAGATTTGAAAGTCATTTCAAAGACGGATACAAATCTGAGAAAGAAGATAAATCAAATTTTAATTTAGCCAGCGGAATTATTTCTAAAGCCGTTTCTCCGGCTAAAATTGCATTGATATCAAGCTCGGAAATTACTACAAGAAATCTGGTAGATGCCAATATGAATTCCGCGGCGGCGCTTATGAATCCGGAAGCATTGTTTCTTTACAATAACGCAGTATTCATTCATAATTTAACGGATTATATGAACGGAAATGAAACGTTCGCTCCAATGAGAAGCAAGGGAATGGTTTATAATCCGGTTAATATGAAAAGCGAAACTTTCCGGACAGCTGCAAAGGTTTTCAATATTGCCGGAATTCCTCTTTTGATCGTTTCAATCGGATTTGCCGCGTTTTTCTTAAGAAAAAAACGAGCTGTTTCAATCACTGCAAAATATTCCGGAGGCGATAACAAATGAATAAAATAAAAGTATCAGTTTTGTTTCTTATATTATTACCTGCTGTTTTTATCGGTATTAAATATTTAACATCTGAAAAATCTGTTTTAATGATAGATCAGAATATGATGATTGAACATCTTTCAATAGAATCAAAGAGCGGAATTTCTATCAAGTTTGCGCAGAAAAACGGAGCCTGGATTCTTAACGGTAAGTACAAGGCTGATGAAATATATCTCGGTAAATTAATAGAAAATTTAAGAAAACTCAAATCGGCTAAATCGATTGCTTCATCAGGTTTCGATAGATTCGGATTATCTGAGGATAAACGTTTTTATGTAACGGCGGGCGACGCGAAGAAACAGGTTTCATTTTTTATCGGGAAAAACTCATCCGGCAGTTATTTCATAATGAAAGAAGAAAACGGAAAAGTTTATCTTGCAGAAAACATTAAAACGAATGATTTAATAATTTCTGAAGATTCCGCACGTGATAAACAGATTTATAAGGTTAAACCTTCTGAAGTCGCTAGGATAACAGTAACCAGATCAAAAACAGAAATTCTGTTACCTGAAGAAAAAGACGGAAGAATAATATATTCATTACAAGGCAGAAATATATCACCTGATAATATCGAAATTATCGTGAATGATATTCAGGATTTCAGGGCTGATAAGTTTATTGAGAATAAACCGATCAGCAAATCTGCGGTATCAGTTAAACTTCTGCTTAAAAATGGAAAGGAAATAGGCTTTGATATTTTTCCTAAAGAAAGTAATAATCTTTATCCTGTAGTTTCAACTGAATCTGAATACGCTTTCTATATTTCACCGCATAGAGCGGAAAGAATAATGAATTTGGAAGTATTGAAATGAGAGAAGGTTTTATTATATTCTTTTCTTTTGCGCTTTTGGTATGGATCGGAGTAAATATTTATCTATATAATTCTCTGAAGCATTTTTTCTGCAGTGATGTTTCACGTAAAATATTCCTTGCTGTTTATATTTTTCTTTCAATGTCGTTTGTGCTCGGAAGATTTCTTGAAAAATATTCATATACTGCGTCAGTTGTTCCGATTACAGCGGGTTCTGTTTTTTTTGCGTTTGTTTTGTATGCATTTATAGGTGCAGCCGCAATAGATTCGCTAAATCTGATTTTTAAATTATCAGGCCGGGGCATTCTCTGTCCGATAAAAATTAAGGCTGTTGCTGTTGTTATATTCTCAACTGCAGTATGTACAGCAGGTTTTATTAACTCTTTTAATTTCGCTGTCAGGGAACTCGTTATTTATACTGAAAAAAACATTTCTGCTGATGAATTTAAAATTGCTTACGCTTCGGATCTTCATCTCGGACATATTGTCGGAAAAAGAAAATTGTCATTTCTTGTAGAAAAATTTAATGAATTTTCTCCGGATACAGTAATTCTCGGCGGAGATACTATCGACGAGGATATTGAACCTGTTAGAAGAAAACGACTTAACAGAAAACTTTCGCAAATAAAGTCGCGTTATGGAACATTTGCGGTTCTTGGTAATCATGAGTATATCGGCGGAGTCGATGAGGCTCGCGAATATCTTAATTCCAACGGGATAAAACTTCTTGAGGATTCAATGGTTGCGCTTCCGGAAGGTGTCGTAATTGCAGGAAGAGATGACCTGATGAGAAATTCTTATACGGGTTCCAAGCGTAAAAGTATTTCTGATATTATCACTGTGCCTCAGCCTGATAAATTTACGATTCTTGTTGATCATCAGCCGAAAAATCTTGATGAAGCTGAAAAACATGCAATTGATCTTCAGCTTTCAGGTCATACGCATCATGGTCAGATGTTTCCATTCAATTTTATAACCAGCGCGATTTATGAAGTCAGCACCGGATATGTGAAACGCGGAAAAACTTCATACTATGTTTCATCCGGATTCGGCACATGGGGTCCTCCTGTAAGGTTATTCCGCAGACCTGAAATAGTTTTAATAAGGATTATCCCTAAAAAGTAATGAACGTTTTTTATTCAATAGAAGAAGCCCGGGGGAAATTCGATCGTACTGTTTGTGCCGTTGGAAATTTTGACGGCGTCCACCTCGGTCATACCGGTATTTTCAAAAAAATGAAAGAAGAATCTGATAAACGAGGTGCGGAGACTCTGATTATCACATTCAAAAGTCACCCCCGCTCTTCGCTGTATCCTTCAGAGAGTATTAAGATGCTGACTCTTGAAGATGAAAAAATAAACGCTATTCTTTCCTGCGGAATTGATAATGTTCTTATCATGGATTTTTCAAAAGAAACATCACAGATGTCACCCGGATATTTCATCAACAATATACTTATTCCTTCATTTAATGTAGTAGCCATAATCGCCGGATATGATCATGCCCTTGGCAAAAACCGTGAAGGTAATATCGATCATATAAAAAATATTACTCATGGTAAACTTGATGTTATTGAAGTTCAGCCTTTTTCTATCGGAGGTCATCCCGTTTCTTCTTCAAAAATACGATCATTTATAACAGACGGAGAAATTGAGTCAGCTTCCAAGTTTCTCGGAAGGAACTATTCGATGTCCGGAAAAATTATTAAAGGTTTCGGCCGCGGACGTCAAATCGGTTTTCCGACTGCAAATCTTTCAATAGATGATTCTAAGATCATTCCGCTTGATGGAGTTTACGCCGTTTATGCCGGTTATAACGGTAGAACCTATAAAGCAGTATTAAATATTGGAAGCAATCCGACTTTCGGAAATCAAAGCAGAACAATTGAACTGCACATATTAAAATTTTCAAAAGATATTTATGATGAAGTTATTTCCGTTCATTTTGTTTCGCGAATACGCGCAGAAATTAAATTTTCATCAGTTGACGCTCTGATAACTCAGATAAATGATGACATAGCAAAAGCCGTTGAACTTCTTTCGGAGGAAAATTGATGAAGAGACTGTTTGTTTTATCCGCGATCGCCTTTATTCCGGTATATGCCGCGGCATTTCCATTCAGTTCTGCAGAATCCGCCGGAAGAGGAGGAATATATTCTTCTGAATATAAGGACATCCTGCAGAATCCGTCACTTGCCGGAATGAATAAAGAATATTCGATTGATGCAGAGTATCTTTATACAGAAAATTACTCATCTCCTTTTATTACGCTTTCAATTCCCTTTGCTTGGGGTGTCTGGGGAAATTCTTTCAGATACTTGTCGGGAGATGCTGATAAAAGTATGTTATTCTCCACGGCATTGAGCAGAGAAATATATCCATTTTTTAATCTCGGTATTTCATTTGACTACATGAAAGTGTCGGAGCCTTCAAATAATTATTTTGCCGGCGGATCTTTCGGCTTTTCTTATTTTCCGGCTGTTTATTTCCGCACTTCAAGTAATTTCGGATTTATTGAACCTCAGTTTTCGGCTTCCTTGCGTACAGGTTATGCTTCAGGTGATGATAAGAAAGAATATGATTTAACAAGCTATAACGGCGTATTTGCTTTTTCTTTTTATAAAGATTCTGTTTCAAAATTTTCTTTATACCAGAAGGCAGAATATTTAAAAACAGAAAAAACACTGCCTCTTTCAAGCGGATTAGAATATAATTTTAAAAATTATTTTTCAATAAGGACAGGATTGCTTTTTGAAGATAAGTTCAAGTATTCAGGATGGAGTACCGGAGCCGGAATAGATGCCGGAATTGTTAAAGGCGATTATGCTTTTTCTAAAACTGATCAGAAAAGTCACTATATTTCCTTATCTCTTAACATTGCGAGTGTAGATGTTAATCCGCCATTGGTAGAAATGAAAGCTCTTCCTGCTTTTATATCTCCGAATTATGACGGACAGAATGATTATTCAGTTATTTCACTATCAGTGTCGGACAGAAGTGAAATTAAGGGATGGATTTTTCAAATTAATTCAGATGACGGCAAGCCGATAAAGGAATATAGATCTGATGACAGAAGTTTTGATGAAAAATTTTCTTTTGGGATTTTATTTAAACGGATTTTCGGTTCTAAAGCTGTTCTAAAAATACCTCAGAATATACTTTGGGATGGATCCGATTTAAGCGGAGCCAAACTAAAAGACGGTGCTTATTCATACTCTTTTATTTGCTGGGATGAATTCGATAATTATTCAGAAAAAAAGACCGGTTACATAGTAATTGATAATCAGCCGCCGTCTATGGAATTAACTGCTGATAGTTATCTTTTTTCACCTAATGGTGACGGAAAAAAAGATAATGTAGCCATTGTGCAGAAAGTTACCGGCGATAATGCCGATGTCTGGAAGGGCTCGATAGTCGATTCTCTCGGAATCGAAATACGTTCTTTTTCATGGAATACATCATCTGTTCCGTCTGTTTTAAAATGGGATGGGAAAAATCAGAACGGCGAAGATGTTCCTGAAGGATTATATTCATATAAATTAAAAGCTTCCGATCTTTCGGGCAATTCATCTGTTAGGGAAATAAAAGAAATCACTTTAACAAGGGGATATGAAACCGCGGATATTACTTCATCAATCAGATATTATTCTTATAACAGCGGTGTGCCTGTTCTTTTCAGCACTTTTCTTTCAAAAACTGCCGGTTTGCGAAAATGGAAAATTGCAGTCCTTTCCGATGGAGACAAAATTATTCGGACTTATGAGGGTGCGAATTCGCTTCCGGGCGGTGTTGAATGGGATGGTCTTGACAGTTTCGGTAAAAAAATTTCTGACGGAAAATATTATTATCTTTTCAGTGCGGAATTCGATAGCGGAAATACTCCGGTATCATTCAAAAAAGAAATCATCATAGATTCAAGTGCTCCTAAAATATCGCTTAAATGTGAACCTCTTCCGTTTTCTCCTGACGGAGACGGGGAAAATGATGTTTTGAAAATAATGCTTTCAGCTGATGAATTTTCGGGTGTGGCTGAATGGTCAGTTTCAATTTATAATCCTACAGGAATTATGTTTAAGAAATTTTCCGGCAAAGAGAATGTCCCGTCAGAAATTATATGGGACGGCAGAGGCGCTTCCGGAGAACTGGTTGAAAGTGCTGATGATTATTCAGCTGTTTTTACTGCAGTTGATAATGCCGGAAACATAGTATCTTCTAAACCTCTAAAAATACCGGTTGATATTCTTGTTGTTGTAACAGAAAGGGGTCTTAAAATTAAAATCAGCAGTATCGAGTTTGCTTTCGGTTCCGATAAACTGAATCAAAAAGGATGGCAGATTCTAAGCCGGGTATCGGATATTCTTAAGAAGTATTCTTTGTATTCTGTAGTCATTGAAGGGCATACAGATGATGTCGGTGATGATAATTTTAATCTTAAACTTTCTGAAATGCGTGCTAAAGTTGTTTATGATTATCTTATATCTGAAGGCGTTTCGCAGGAAAGATTATCTTTTAGAGGTATGGGCGAAACGATGCCTTATCTGCCGAATAAAGATGAAGAGGCAAGAAGGAAAAACAGACGAGTTGAATTCCTTCTTGAAAAGAAAAGGGAGTAATTATTCTCCCTTTATTACATTTGAATCAACATATTTATCAAATTCTTCTTTTGACATCTTATCTTCATAAAGCGGCCAAAGGCTGTTTTTTAGATCGTCAATAGAAGAGAATTTTGCGCCGTCAAGTTTGAAAGTGGACATAGAAATCCCTCCGGTATATACTTAACCATTTATTTTTCGAGTTGCATACCCGTCAATAAAAAACCCTGAAAAATAAAATTATTGCACAAAAAACAAGGATGAGTAATTTGACTGAAACTCGGAGTTATTACATGAATAATTTTTTGAATCTTTTGAGAGAAATAGTTCGTTTTGCACTGGATGCATGTATTTTCTTTCTTGGCCTAGCCAAGCATCTTTTTTTTGCAGCAAAGGAATGGTTTTTATATATTCCGGTATCAGAAAAAATTATTGTTTTAAATCTTATTCCGTCTTTTTTTGCCGCATCGATGGATTCTGCTTCATTTATAATAGCAGATTTTGAAAAGGGAGTCACTAATCCTTATGCAGCATATCTTGTTGGAATCGCTCTTTTTATGATAATTTCTTCATTCTACAGAAATAAATTTACTTTTGCAGGCAGAATAATTTTTAATGCCGTTTACCTGATTGCATTTGTTTATCTCAATATAAGCGGAACAATAACAAAACCTGAGAATTTTGAGTATTCGGTTTTCTTCTATTTTAATTATTTTGTTGCGTTATTGAATATCGCCGGTGCTCTGCTTTCCCGATTCGTTTATTACAGATAGCATATCAAAAAATATTTTATTTGATGCGGTACATCACGTGCCGCATTCTACTAACTGTAAAATAAAAAACTTTATTTATTTAATTCGGTGAATTATAATGCATTATGATGAATTTTACCGAAAATGATTTTGTCGATGGGCACTTCACTGAAATGCTTCCTTATCCGGTATATTTAAAAAATCTTACCGGTGAAGTTATGTATACTAACAGAAAATTTTTGGAATTTTTTCATGTTCCTGAAAATGTCAGCATGGTCGGAAAAAAAATAATAGATTTGTATTCCGGCACGGATTTCAGCCTTCATGAATACTATGATAAAGAACTCCTCGATTCTGACAATGATGAAATAGAGTATACCGCTAATTTTGAGATTGAAAAAAAAGGGATTCGTGATATCAGGATAAATAAGTCTAAAATTTATAAAAATAAAAAACTGTATGCGATTCTATGTGTTTTTTCTGATGTAACAGATATAATGTCTTTGGAAAAGAAGCTTGCTGCTTCATTAGCTGAAGTTTCGAAACTTTCCGAAAAACGGAAAAATTTTGCATCATTCTTAAGTCATGAACTTAAGAATTCTCTGGGTTCTATTGCAATAATTTCCGATAACGCGCTGATGACAGAAAGCGATTTGATCAGAACTGATAATCTGATAAGCATACGTCAGATTGTTGAATATATGAATACTCTTGTCAGTGAAGTTTTAATTTTATCCAGAGAGGAAGAAGGCCGTGTTTATATTAAGTATGAAGATACGAGCATAGATGCGATACTTTCTTTTATCCGGGACATGTTTTCTTATCAGATTGAAAGCTTGGGTTTGAAATTTGAGATAATCAACGAATTAAGTATTAAGTATTTCAAATCAGATCCGTCCAAGATTAAACAGGTGCTGATAAATCTCATTGGGAATTCTCTTAAGTATACCGAAAGAGGTTCCATTATACTTAAAATAAATGAGAATTTATCAGAAAATAAAATTATATTTTCTGTTGCAGACACCGGAATGGGAATTCCTGATGATAAAACTGATAAAATATTTGAGCCATTTTATACAATAGTTAATAACAGAAAAAGAAGTTTTGGAACCGGTATCGGTCTGGCAGTTTGCGCGAATACTGCAAAGGTTTTAGGCGGCAGTATTAATTGCAAAAGCAGTTACGGTTCAGGATCGGAATTTATATTTGAAATTCCTTATATGCCGTCTTCTAAAGTTCCGGACGAAATCAAGAAAACATTTTCAAGAAAAGTTCTCACCATACTTCTTCTCGATGATTCTCCGATTAATATTTATATGGAAAAAATGATTCTTGAAAAACTCGGTCACAGGGTTTTTGCCGCGAATTCCGCTGAAGAAGGTTTGATAATTATTGATAAAGAAAATATCGACTGCATAATAACTGATATAAACATGCCTGATATGAGCGGTATTGAATTTGCTGAGAATCTGCGTACAGGCAAACACAAAAATAAATGTCTTATCGGATTAAGCGGATACGACAGGGATGAATATTATCATCATGTAGAATCAGGTTTGTTTGATGATATTATAACAAAGCCTATGAAAATTGAAACTATCAATGAAATTATTCATAATGCTCACTCTAAAATATTTTCTTGAATTAAACACTCTAAGGTGAGTATACTTTTAACAGAATTTGAATAGTATAACTACATTTTAAATATCAGCTTTTTGCCGGAGGAGGTAATGATGAAATGGTTTAATAATCTCGGGGTTTCGTTCAAGGTTTTAATCTGCTGTCTGGTATTTCTTTCTATCATATCAGTGCTTGCGGTTCAGTCGTATATGAATTCCAAGGCTGCATCAGAACATTTTAAGACATTCTACGATACACGATTTGATACAGTAAAAGAACTTAATATTAATATGAAGAATATTTTACAGCGCCGTATCAATATGATTCAAATTGTTGATGCATTAAAGGTAAAAAATGATGCCGAGGTAAAAGCCCGTGTTGAAGATTCTGAAAAGCTTGGAGCAACTAATGAAAAAATATGGACTAAGTATATTGAATCGAGCATGAGCGATGAAGAGAAAAAACTGGCAATGGATTACAGAGCTGATGTGGATGCCGCTTTGGATTCTGCAAAAAAATTCTACGCGGCAGTTGACAATAAAGATATACTTGAAGCCGAAAAACAGTTTGATATCTGGACAGATTATTATCGGAAGTTCCGTGATAAAATGGAAGTTCTGATTGAATATCAGGCAAAGCAGGCTCATTTAATTCTTGAAGAACAGAATCATGAATCTGAACAGACATCCCGGATTATACTGATTGCATGGGTAGTATCAGTTTTGGTCGGTATTATTATAACAATTCTTCTTGCATATTCCGTAAAGAAACCGGTTCAGAAAGGTCTTATTTTCGCGCAGAAGCTTTCAGATGGTGATTTTAGAGAAAGAATTGAACTTGATCAAAAAGACGAGCTTGGAGTTCTTGCCAAAGCGTTAAATAAAACCGCTGATAATCTTGAGAAACTAATCGCGGATATTATTACCGCAGCGCAGAATCTTACTCAGGCTGTTAATGAAATATCGAGCGGAAATCAGAACCTTTCACAGCGAACAAGTGAACAGGCATCAAGTCTTGAAGAAATTGCTTCTACTATTGAAGAAACAACAGCAACGATAAATCAGAATGCGGATAATTCAACACAGGCGGATAAACTTTCAAAAACAACAACAACTGAAGCGGAAGACGGAGGTCGTGTTGTTTATGAAGCTGTAGCGGCGATTAATGATATCAGTGAATCAAGTAAAAAAATTGAAGATATAATTAATGTAATAAATGAAATATCATTTCAGACAAATCTTCTTGCTCTTAATGCGGCAGTTGAAGCTGCAAGAGCCGGAGAGCAGGGTCGCGGTTTTGCTGTAGTTGCAGGTGAAGTGCGAAATCTCGCTCAGAGATCAGGTACAGCGGCGAAAGAAATTGCTGAACTGATTAAAGATTCAAGAAATAAGGTTTCTAAAGGAACCGAGCTTGCTAATAAGAGCGGTGAAGCTTTGAAGATGATTGTCGAAAGCGTCAGAAGCGTCGGCAAATATGTCAGTGAAATAGCTGCGGCAAGTGAAGAGCAAAGACAGGGTGTAAGTCAGATAAATGTTGCCGTTGAAGAACTTGATTCGATGACTCAGCAGAATGCAGGGCTTGTTGAAGAAACAGCTTCAGCATCGGAAGAAATGGCAAATCAGGCTCAGGAATTGCTGGCTATGATGGAAAAATTCAAGATCAGAGATGAACTTAAGACTGAAACATATGCAGCAAAGCACAAGGAACTCCATCTCAAGTCTGCCCAGGCTAAAAAGACTGCGCCTGATGTAAAGAAAGATAAATCGCATGCTGATATATCAGACAAGAGAATGCAGGATAAAGCTCAGAAAGGAAGTATAGAAGAAATTCTTACAAACGAGGGATTTGAAGAGTTTTAAATATTTTTGGGAGTGAGTTATGTCAGAATCGGGAATTATTGAGATATTTCAGAACGAGGCCCGTGAGATTCTTGACAATATCGAGAATGATCTTGTTGTACTTGAAGAGACAAAATCAAGTGAAGTAGTAAACAGACTTTTCAGATATTATCATACTTTAAAAGGCAGTTCCGGTATTGCTGGTTTTACATCTATCAGCGAGTTCACTCACTCTCTGGAGTCGTGTCTTGATCTTGTCCGTTCCGGAAAAATTTCTATAACAGAAGATCTTATCAGCATTCTTCTTCAAAGTACAGACTGGATCAGAGGAACTCTTTTTGAAGGCGGAATCGGTGAAAAGTATGATACTATTAAGAATGATATTTTCACAAGATTGGAAGTAATACGAAGCGGTGAGGCATTACCCGTTTCGGTTGTTGCAGATAAAATCAGATACTATAGAATAAAAGCCGCTTTTGCCGAGAATATTTTTGAATTCGGGATTGATCCTTTAATTGTAATGGAAGATCTTTTTGAAAGCGGGGAAGTTGTTGAAAATTTCGTCGACAGACGAAAACTTTCAATGCTTTCCAAGCTTGATCCTGAAAAATGCTATTTTTCTTGGCGTGTTGTTGTAAAAACCGCAAAGTCAATAGATAAGATCAAAGAGGTTTTCCTTTTCGTTTTAGATAATAATGAAATTATAATTGAAGATATTACTTCCGAATATGTTGAAAATCTTGATGAAAAACGCGGTGAAAAAAAATTAGGCGATATTCTCGTTAATAAGGGTATTGTAACTGAAAGAGAACTTGAAGATGTTTTAAACGAACAGCAGAAAGAGAATAAAAAGATCGGCGAGATAATTGTCGAGAAAGGATTTGCCACTCCAAAAGATTTGAATACAGCTCTTGGGATTCAGGATGATATAAAGAAAAAAATCGAATCTAATACGGTTCGAGTCGATACCATGAAGCTTGATAATCTTATGAATCTACTCGGAGAGATTGTTATAGGTCAGGCCTCTTTAAACAGAATATCTGAAGCTCTCGATGAAGAACAGGGTTACAGACTTAAAAATGCTCTTTACGGTCTTGACCGCATAACTAGAGAGTTTCAGGAACAGATTATGTCAATACGGATGATTCCGATAGGTCCGACATTTGACCAATTTAAACGTTTTGTACGTGATATGTCAAAACAGATTGGAAAAGACATTCGTCTCGATATAAACGGCAAGGATACCGAGCTTGATAAAACAGTTATTGAACGGATAAGCGATCCTCTTAAGCATATGATTAGAAATTCCATCGACCATGGAATTGAAACTTCCGAGGAAAGAATGAATTGCGGAAAAGATTCGCAAAGCGTAATTTCACTTAATGCTTATCATCAGGAAGGAAGTGTTTTCATCGAAATAAAAGATGACGGAAGAGGATTGAATTACGAAAAAATAAGAGCGAAAGCTATTGCAAAAAATATAATTTCGAAAGATGATGAAGTTTCGGAAGAAAAGCTGAAATCTTTTATATTCCTTCCTGCATTTTCAACATCAGATTCGGTTTCTGATCTTTCCGGTCGCGGAGTCGGAATGGATGTTGTAAAAAGCAATATTGATGCGCTCCGCGGAACTATCGAAATTGATTCAATTAAAGGAAAAGGAACAACAGTCCGTATTAAACTTCCGCTCACTCTGGCTATTATAGACGGTATGCTTTTCAGAGTCGGCAATTCAACCTATATAGTTCCTTTGCTGTCAATTGTTGAGTCAATCCAGCCGAAAAAGGATGATGTAAAAACCATTAAAGGAAAAGGAGAAGTCGTTCTTGTAAGAGGAGAATATGTTTCATTAATACGGCTTTATGACTTTTTTTCAACATCAGCAGATCATACAAATCCATGGGAATCATTGTTGATAATAGTTGAAACCAACGGTGAACGTCTTGCGCTTATGATCGATGATCTTATCGGTCAGCAGCAGATAGTTATTAAAAGTCTGGATTCTTATATAACTCAAAGCAGCGCTATTTCGGGTGCGACAATACTCGGAGACGGTTCTGTTGCTTTGATAATTGATATTCACGGACTAATGAGCGGATTGAAGAACGAAAAGGTGATTGAATGAAAGAATTATTTTTTTCCAAAGACGCAGGTATTAAAAATATCAAACAGCTTAAAAATGATATTCTGAGCGCTATTGAAGAAGATTCCGAAGTTATTCTTAATCTTTCAAATCAGCGGAGACTTGATTTGTCCTCTGTTCAGGTCATATGTTCTGCAAGGATTGAGGCTAAACAAAGAAAGAAAATATTCAAGGTATCGGGAATGAATAATGAAATTATTAAACAATTTGAAATATGCGGGTATATGAAAAAGGGAGGAGAAAAATGAAAACAATACTTGTAATAGATGATTCGCCTACAATCCGGGCCAGTGTGGAATTTGCTGTTAAGCCGATCGGCATGGAAGTAAAGCAGGCTGAAAACGGCAAAAAGGGGCTTGAAGCCTTCTCTTCGCTTAATTCATCAGGCGCAGAACTGGGGCTTGTAATAGTTGATGTAAACATGCCTGAAATGGATGGAATAACATTTATAAAAGAATTCCGCAAATCGGATAAATTTACACCTGTTCTGGTTTTAACTACCGAATCAGAAGAAGACAAAATAAAAGAAGGAAAATGTGTAGGCGCCTCAGGTTGGATGATTAAACCGTTTAAACCTGCTGATTTGGTAGCCGTGGTTGAAAAACTGGTTAGATAGGAGGAATGAGAAATGGACAAGGACAATAAAGAAAAAATTTCACTTGGAGAAGAAAATCAGTTTGTTACATTTATGATAGGATCAGAAACCTATGGCGTAGAGGTTTTAAAAGTAAAGGAAATTCTTGGCATGACAGAGATTACCCATGTGCCGAATTCTCTTTCTTTTATGCGCGGAGTAATAAATCTTAGAGGTGCAGTTGTTCCTGTTGTAGATATGAGACTGAAGTTTCAGCTTCAGGAAAAAGAATATGATACCTTTACTGTTATAATAATTGTTGAAGTGCGTGAACGTCTGATCGGAATGATTGTAGATACAGTTTCTGATGTTGCGTCTATTCCTGTAAGTACCATTCAGAATACACCGCATTTTACTTCAAAAATTGAAACTGATTTTATAAAAGGGATCGGACAAATCGAATCTCTTCTTGTTATAATTCTGGATGTTGATAAAATTCTTAATCATGAAGAATTTAAAAAAATTGAAGAAGACAAAACAGCCTGATGATTAAGACGGACAATTATAGAGAGGGTCTTCCTCTTTATGTCATTTATCCGGGTGAGCATTTTTTTACAGATCAAAGGTGCTATTTTAATACTGTTTCGGGCTCCTGTCTCGTGATATGTCTTTATGATCCAGATTTGAAAATAGGCGGTATGGGACATTTCATTGTTCCGGGTACTCTGGGTACGGAAGGAATTTATGCCGATGAAATCGCTGAACATGGAATATATAACATAGAACTTCTCGTTGCGAATTTTGTTAAAAGAGGTGTAGACCGGCGTTCTCTTAAAGCGAAAATATTCGGAGCCGGATATGTTTCGGGTGGAGCAGTAAGCGGAGTCGTTAAGAGTAATATCCGTTTTATTCATGAATATCTTCAGCGTGAATCCATTGAATTAATGGCTGAAGATCTTGGCGGAAATTTCAGAAGATATCTGCTTTTTAAGCCGCACACGGGTGAGGCTTTCCGTAAAACACTGATCAATAATGATTCCAATTCGGAGTTTGTCAGATTGGAAAAAGAATATATAGATTCGGCATTCAGAAATAAAGAAATTAAAACTAATTATTTGCTGTTTGAGTGATTATGAGTTTAATTTACGAATTAACAGAAGATCAGTTTGAATTTTTAAGTGAAATTGTGTTTCGTGAAAGCAGAATCAAGCTTTCAATGAATAAAAAAGCGCTTCTTCAGTCCAGAGTGATGAGGAGAATGCGCATTCTTAATTTATCTAATTATAATGAATATATTGATTACCTGAATTCTAATTATAAAACAGAAATAGTTGAATTTATTAATGCTGTTACCACTAACAAAACTGAATTTTTCAGAGAAGGATTTCACTTCGATTATTTAAGAGATATTGTTTTTCCGTCTTTAGAATTTTCGGATGAGATACGAATTTGGAGCGCAGGATGTTCGACTGGCGAGGAGCCGTATTCTATCGCGATTACAGCTTGCGAATATTTTGAAGGAAGAGTTAATCCGGTAAAAATACTTGCTACAGATATTGATACAAATGTTTTATCAACAGCTTCTGAAGGAATATATAAAGCAGATCAGGTTGCTGTAATGGAAACAGAACTGCTTAAAAAGTACTTTCTACGCGGAAAAAATGATAATAAAAATCTTTTTAAAGCTAAAGATAGTCTTAAAAAAATGATACATTTTGCAAGATTAAATCTTCTTGATGAAATATATCCGATGAAAAAAAAATTTCATGTCATTTTCTGCCGAAATGTCGTGATATATTTTGATAAAGAAACCCAGAAAATATTATTTCAGAAGTTTTACAATTATATTGCAGATTCAGGCTATTTGTTCATCGGTCATTCTGAAAATATAACAAATTTCAATTTACGTTTCAGTAATATCGGAAGGACTCTGTATAAAAAAGATTGAATATTTTTGAATTCGGAAGTATTGTAAAACATGCACGAAGGAAGAAAATACGGAAAACCCATGATGATAATTTATCCAGGGGAATTTTATGTCAGCACGAAAGACGAATATATTGCGACTGTATTAGGATCGTGTATTTCTGTTTGCCTACATGACTCAGAAACTAGAATTTCAGGAATGAATCATTTTATGCTTCCCGGAAAAATAACCGAGAAAGACCGTTTTATCAAAGATGAAATATCTTCACGTTACGGTATCAGTGCAATAAAAAACTTAATAGAATCAATGTACCGTAACGGTGCTATGAAAAAAAATCTAAAAGCCAAAATTTTCGGCGGCGGAAATGTTATTGATTTAAACAGACCTCAAGGTCCAGTCGCCGAAGGAAACATACGTCTTGCGAGAATAATGGTGGAACTTGAAGATATTCCGATTGTTCTTGAAGATATAGGCGGAAAAGCAACAAGAAAGATAATAATGGAGGCTCAGACCGGCAAGGTCTTTTTAAGAAGAATGGGGAAAAATGAAAAAGGGGATGAGGACTTATGAGCAAAACAAAAGTTCTGATTGTAGATGATTCTGCTGTTGTAAGAAAATTTATGACAGATGCCCTTAAGGATGTTCCAGATATTGAGGTTGTCGGTACTGCAATGGATCCTTTTATAGCAGCCGATAAAATAAAGACTTTGCAGCCTGATGTTATAACGCTTGATATTGAAATGCCACGTATGGATGGGCTTACATTTCTTCAGAAACTAATGATGATTAAACCTATGCCAGTAATCATGGTGAGTTCTCTTACAGACAGAGGAGCAAGTGAAACAATACGTGCATTAGAATACGGTGCAATTGATTTTGTCTTGAAACCAAAAGCAGAAGAAACAGGAAAGTCATGGGATGATTTCAGAGAGAGGTTAATAGAGAAAATTGAAACAGCAAAACATCTTTCAATTAAACAGCGGAAAGTTAAAGAAAGAACAGTTGTTTCAAAAGACAATGCTCAATCTCTTCTGGAAAATAGTAATTCCGTATATGTGATAGGTGCTTCAACCGGAGGAACCGAGGTTATTGAAGAAATTCTAACCAGCATGAATTCTGATTTTCCAGGTATAGTTGTAACTCAGCACATGCCGCCTAAATTTACCGAAGCATTTGCAAACAGAATGAATTCATTCGCTGAAATATTCATAAAGGAGGCATCCGACGGTGATCGTGTAAAAAAAGGCAGTGCGCTAATCGCTCCTGGCGGTATGCAGATGCTCCTCAGAAAAGATTCTTCAGGATATTTCGTTGAAGTTAATGATGATCCGCCGAAAAATAGACATAAACCTTCCGTTGATATTCTTTTTTCATCAGCTGCAGCTGCTGCGGGAGAAAATGCAACCGGAATAATCCTTACCGGAATGGGAGCTGATGGTGCATCTGGACTTCTTGAGATGATGCAGGCGGGTGCTGATACTATAGCTCAGGATGAAGCGTCCTGTGTTGTTTTCGGTATGCCAAGAGAAGCCATCCGGCTAGGCGGAGTACAGAGAATAATGAATATTGAAAGTATAATAAGCTACATGAAGGGAAAAGAATAATCATTCAGTAACTTCAGTATTTATATCAATTTCAAAAAATTGTGAAAGCATTGCATTATCAAATATTTTTTTTAGAGAAGAATTTATAGCCGAAATCTTAAAGTCAATTTTTATATCGACCAGTTCTTTCTTCTTCCACATCATAAAGCCCATCATCTCGGAAGGAAGATAAACGGTTTTACTAAGGTCAATGCTGATACTTTTTGTACCGGATTGAATAAGAGTAATGACAGCTCTTTCGAAGTGCATTTTATCATCAAGAGTGGCTCTTTTACTGTCTACGATGATTATGTTCCCGTTAAGAATTATCATTCAGCTCTCCTGTTATAGTCGAAATCAAAATCACATAATTGTCAATTAAAATTGAAACTTTATTGTTTAACCTGCGGTAACAATCATATTAATTAATGTTTATTGTTTCCCGGAAGTTGATGAATTAAAATTCGTTTGACTTATAGCGTATAAGTGTTAGAATAATCATCCGATTACATTGTCCGAGAGGGTTGTTTTATGAAAAGATATTTTTTGATACTTTTGATGATTTTTCCGGTATCTGCATACTCACGTTGGAGTCTTAACCCGGAAATTGCTTATATTTCAACCGGAGATTCTCTTTCTCCTTTTATGCTTGGAGCTTCAATTGAAACAGATTTAATGAAAAATTTATCTCTCGGATACAGGTTCGGTAAGGCTTCAGAAACCAAAAATGCGGAAACGCCTAATGAAGAAAAGATTGATTTTATGATAAACATGTTCTACGTGCAGTACAGACATCAGATTAAAAATTTACCTCTTTACGGCTACGGTGAATTCGGAGCTGGTTATTCGAATGCAAAAGTCACTGATCGATGGAGTTCGACTGATACAGCTTCTTATGAAAAAAAAGACCGTGGTCCTATACTTTCATTAAGAGCCGGTACTGTATATGATTTCTCTCAGAATATTTCCCTTTTTGCGGGTTTGGGATGGCATAAGTCAATATATTCAGGAAGTCTTGATGCGACAGGAAAATCAATAAGCGGATATCAGCTGTTTTTTGGCGTAAAATTTAATATTTTCGGTTCCAATAACGAGATGGAGTCAAGATACTGATTTATTGATCATGGCTTATTCATCTACAGTTTTAATTTAAAATTTTCTTTACACTGCAGTCACGTTAATAATTCTGTCATTAAGCGGAGTTTTTTTAATGTTAGACGGCAAATATGTTTTTTCAGATATTCTGGAAAAGAGAGTTAAGCGCGGCGGAAAAATATTTATTCTTATAGCAATTCTAGGAGCAGTTAATTCATTTATTGTTAATTATACCGACGGTTATGCAAACCTCTTCATCGGATTGGGTTTTGTTCAATTATCAGATGGGCTCAGTCAGCATCTTAAGTATTATTATAACGGTGTACTTCCTCTTTCGATAACATTTAATATTCTGTTCATTTCAATTTTTTTAATAATTGCAGTACGTGTAATGAACCATAGTTTCCGCTTTTTTATATTCGGTATGATTCTTTATTTCGTTGATTCCGTGATATTTCTTGCATACCTTGAAGGGAAAAGCTTTTTCTTTCATATGCTGATAATGTCATTTCTCCTATATTATGGTTTTTGGCTTTTTCAATTGAAAAGAAAGGAAAAAGAAATTACAAAATGAGCAATTCTTCTATCGTAAATGAGCTTGAACTAAAAGTTATTTCAGGAGAAGAGATTAACTTTGAAGAAGCGATGGCTCTTACAAAGGAAAATTACTATTCATTAGCACGTTCTGCCGACAGAATAAGACGTCATTTTTCCGGTAATGAAATGGTTCTTTGTTCAATAATAAATGCCAAATCCGGGAAATGCCCTGAGGATTGCCGTTATTGCGCTCAGTCTTCACATTATTCCACAAATATTAGCGAATATCCATTAATTTCTTATGAGGAAATACTTCCACAAGCTTTAAAGATGCGATCGTTAGGTGTTGAACGGTTTTCTATTGTAACAAGCGGACGCGCGCTTAATGATGAAGAATTTAAATCTGTCTGCAATATTGTATCATCTCTTGTTCGAGATACCGGAATGACTATCTGTGCTTCAATCGGTTTTATGTCAATGGAAAGAGCGGTCAAATTAAAAAACTCAGGTCTTTCTCTTTATCACCATAATCTTGAAACGAATAATTCATATTTTTCAAAAATATGTTCAACTCATTCTCATAAAGAAAAGCTGGAAACTATAAATAATATTCGATCGGCGGGCATTGAACTATGTATCGGCGGAATAATAGGTCTCGGTGAGACTTGGAGTGACCGTGCCTCATTTGCATTTGAAATTAAATCGCTTGATCCGCAATCAGTTCCAATCAATATTCTTTCTCCGATTGAAGGGACACCGTTATTTGGAATAAATCCTATATCTCCGGAAGACATCATCAAGACAACTTCTCTTTTTCGTTTCATCATGCCGCGGACAAATATCCGTTATGCCGGCGGAAGAATGAATCTTGGCAGTCTCCATGATCAAGGAATACTCTCCGGAATTAATGGTTTAATGATAGGTGATTTTCTGACTACTCAAGGCAGATCCGTAAATGATGATATTTCCATGCTTGAATCAATGGGCTTTATATACAAGAGTCCTCAAGAAACCTGAGAAAGCAGTATCTTAAGATAATCAGGCAAGCAGAGGGCCCAGGGATGTCTTGTCAGATAGAAGATGGAGGTGAGTATGATAAACTTCCTGCATCGAACAGCCGCCGCTATTTATGATTATTCTATATCCGTCTTTTGCAAAACCCTGTAAATCGGCAATTTCTTTTGCAGCAAGAAAGAGATCGGCGAAAATGTGTGAATTATCGGCTGTTGTTGATGATACATTTTCCGTATGGGTTCTATGAATGAGGAGAAGATGTACTGCAGCCTGCGGACGTATGTCTTTAAAAGCTACGACATTGGCATTCTCGTAAACTATTTCTGATTTTATTTCTTTTGAAGCAATTTTGCAGAATAAGCAGTCCATGAATCCTCCGAAAAAATAATTGCCAAAATAAGCCGAGTTAGATTGAATCCAATAAAAGGGTTGTTATGAAGCTTTGTAAAGCAATAAAAATTCCGGTTATTGCAGTGTTTTTTCTGTCGGTTTTTTCAACCGGATTTCTTGCGAGAAAAATTATGCCGGAAGGAATTGTTTATATACTTCGCAATGGAAGTTCTGAAATTGCTTCTATATCGAATAAGCTTTATTCAAGTGATCCATTGGATAGAGTTGCCGGATATGCTGCATTATCCGAAATCGGTGCGGATACAGGTAATTTTTTAGATAAAAGAATTTCCATTGAACATGATGTTTATATGAAACGTATTCTTATCATGTGCAGAATCTCAGCTATGAGTGATGAGTCAGCATTAAAGTATCTTGACACTTTGGATGCTGATATTGAATTAAAAAATGAAATTGAATCTATAAAAAAGAACATTTCACGCGGAAGAATTAATTTCACTGAAATGAAAATAAGGCTGTAATATGGATAAAACTTCTTATGTATCGGATATCTGCTCAAGGGCAAAAAAATCTTCACGGGAAATATCACTGTTAGCTGAAAAAAAGAAAAACGAAATGCTAATGTCGCTATCTTCA
Source organism: Spirochaetota bacterium (assembly GCA_029554345.1). GTDB lineage: Bacteria > Spirochaetota > UBA4802 > UBA4802 > JAFGJZ01 > JAKJGA01. The sequence goes on from JAKPJF010000182.1 coordinate 26,747, forward strand.
GCTTTGAGGAAAGAAAAAGATTTCATTATAGAAGAAAATTCTAAGGATTTGATTTTTGCCAAAGATTCGGGTCTGTCATCGGCAATGATAGACAGACTTTCTCTTGATGAAAAGAGAATTGATTCATTGGCGAAATCAGTAGAATTTATTGCTTCACTTGCGAATCCTGTCGGATCTGTTGAAAACATGAAAATAATGCCAAGCGGCATACGTGTCGGTCAGATGAGAGTACCTGTTGGAGTAGTGATGGTAATATATGAGGCAAGACCGAATGTTACCGTGGATATAGCTTCTCTTTGTCTGAAAAGCGGAAACGTCGCAATTTTACGCGGAGGCAAAGAGGCAATTAATTCTAATAAGGTATTGTATTCCATTGCGAAAAAAGTTTTTTCACAATATGTATCGTCTGAACCGTTATTTCTTGTTGATGATCTTGATTACGCAGTTGTAGATATTCTTTTGAAGCAGAATATGAATATTGACATTGTTATTCCCCGCGGCGGTGAAAAGCTCATTAAAACTGTTTCAGAAAAATCTTTGATACCGGTTATTAAACATGATAAGGGTCTTTGTCATTTGTTTATTGACGAAAGTGCTGAAAAGCAGATGGCGATTGATATAGTCGTAAACGGAAAAGTTCAGCGTCCGGGAGTCTGCAATGCTGTAGAAACTATATTGGTCCACCGTAATTTTCCTTGCATAGCAGAACTTCTGTCTGCTTTGAAAGATAATAATGTCGAGATACGAGGAGATGAATATCTCCGTTCAATAGACTCCGGCGTCAAACTTGCTTCTTCGGAAGACTATAACACTGAATATCTTGATTTGATTTGTTCGGCCAAAACAGTTGATTCCATAGACGAAGCGATTGAACATATTGCTTTGCATTCTTCTAATCATTCGGAAGCGATTGTAACAACAAATTATTTCAACGCGGAAAGATTTATTGCTGAAGTTGATTCTTCGGCCGTTCTGGTAAACGCATCAACGCGTTTTCACGACGGAGGCGAATTCGGTCTAGGTGCAGAGGTCGGAATATCGACGCAAAAACTTCATGCCCGCGGGGCAATGGGAATGCAGGGACTTACGTGTCTCAAATACATTGTTTACGGAACGGGGCAGATTAGATCTTGAAAATAGGAATTTTCGGCGGTTCGTTTGATCCCGTTCACAAAGCTCATGTAAAGGCCGCTCTGGAAGTCAAAGAAGAATTCGGACTTGATAGGATAATTTTTGTTCCGCTGAAAAAACCTGTCCATAAGTCTGAATGTTCTGCATCACCTGATGACAGGGTTAAAATGCTTTCCCTTGCTATCGGCAGTTATCCTTTTTTTTCTATTAGCCTTGACGAAATACAAAGGGAAACTTCATCATATACAGTTGAAACACTTTCACATTATCATGTTAAATACAGTGATAGTGAATTGTATTTCATAACAGGCAGTGACTCTTTTAATACATTTGACAGCTGGCGGAATCCTGAACGGATAGTTCAGCTGGCTAATATTATAGTTTTAAACAGACCCGGATTTGAAATAGACGAAAAACTTGTTATCAAGTATGGAAAAGTTTATAAGGCAAAAAATAGTTTTATTGAAATCAGTTCTTCGCTGATAAGAAGCGGCGACGGACACAATTATCTAGATGAAAATGTTTACGAATATATAAAGATGAAGGGGTTGTACAAAATTGGGAGCTAAAAGAGCAGTAGTATTAATAATTCTTATAGTAGCCGTTATTATTGGTTTTTGCAGTTACAGAAGAAGTTCACGTAATGCCGTTGATAAAATATTATCTGAAAAGCAACTGGTAAGCATTCTTATATGCGGTGGGAATAAATTTAATGATAATAAACACCGTTTTAACTGTGTACTTACAATAAATACTGAAACAAAACGCGCAGGAATTGTTTTTCTTCCTCCGAATTTTGCCATAGATATAGATGATGACGGAAACGCCGTCAAGCTTGAAGACGTTGATGTACGTGATTTCTCGGATATGAGCAGGGCTTTTTATAAATCGTTTAAAATTAAACCCCAGTTTTATGCCGTTTTTTATGCGCCGGATGCGCGTAAAATCACTAACATTGTTGAAGGTATAGACATATTTTTACCGGAAAGTTCTGCCGCAGTTCATTCCTCTGTATATGGAATGAATTATCTTGATGGTGAGAAAATAATGAATTTCATCAATATGAATGATTCTATTTATTCAAAGTATGACAGGCTTCAGGATATTTTTCTGACTCTTTTTGAAAAAAGAGAAATGTATATGAAGTTTATGAATAAATATACTGCAAATGAAATCAGAAAATCAATCGTAACAAATCTGCAGAATAATGAAATAATTTCAATCGCAGATATTCTTTCTTCGTGCGAAGAGCTGAATTGCATTAATCTTCCGGGAAGAGTTTCTGATGACGGTATGTTTTCTGCAGATGAAATATCCTTTAAGATGTATGAAGATACTTTTTTACGCTGGCTTATTGTCAAAGAAAAAAATGCTCCGAATATTCGTGTAAAGATTTTAAACGCAACCGATATCCCGGGACTTGCCAAAAGGGTTCGGAGTGCTCTGATGCGGGAAGGAATCAGTGTAATTGAATTCGGAACTCATCAGATGAATAATCTGGAAGAATCTGTTATAATTAGCAATAAGGGCAACAATAATGATATAAAACTTGTTTCTGAGTTAACCGGAATTAAAAAAGTATATCATTCAGTTGACAGCACTCAGGTATATGATCTTACAATTTTGGTCGGCAAAGATATGGTGAAATAATAATGCTTGATACGTTTTCAATTGCAGAAAAGTGCAAATCAGTACTTATAGATAAAAAATCATCTGATGTACTTCTTCTTGATGTCAGGAAGATTAATTCTTATCTTGATTATCTTGTCATTGCAACGTCAAGTTCAAAGCTTCATTCGAGAGCTCTTGCCCGTGAAATAAGATCAACTCTTGCAGAATATGAAACCGTTAAACCTCGTCATTTTGACGATGAATCAGAATGGATTCTTATCGATTTCGGTTTTGTTACAGTCAATATTTTTACTTACGAAGCCAGAGAGTTTTATTCACTTGAAAAACTTTGGGGTGATGCCGCAAAATTATGAATATGCGGAGAAAAATTCTTATCGCTGATGATGACCGCGGTGTAAGAGAAATACTTAAACATGTTCTTTCTGATAATTATTCCGTACATGATGTTTCGTGCGGAGAGGATGCTGTAAAAGAACTAACAACCGGTGCGTATGAAATACTATTTCTTGATTTGTCCATGCCGGGCATGGACGGACTGGATGTTCTTAATTCACTTAAGCAGAATAATATTGAAGTCGACGCGGTGATAATATCGGCCTCAAATGATCTAGAAAAAGCCGTTCAGGCAATGAAGTTAGGTGCATATGATTATATTGCAAAGCCGATTGACGTTGAAAAAATAAAACTGATTGCCAGAAATATTTCTGATAAGCTCAGCCTGAAAAATGAAGTTTTCGAACTCAGAAAAAAAGTAAGTGACGGATTCAGATTTTCATCAGTCATTTCCGTTTCACCAGCAATGAAGAAATTATTTTCTCTATTAAACAGAGTAATTGATACAGATATCACAATTCTTATTTCCGGCGAAAGCGGAACCGGAAAAGGCTTACTTGCCGATGCGGTTCATTTTAATAGCAATAGGTCGCTTTTTCCTTTCAGAAGTCTTGACTGCAGCACAATTCCAAAGGATTTAATTGAAAGCGAACTTTTCGGCCATGAAAAAGGCGCTTTTACAGGGGCTCATTCGCGTAAAATAGGGAAGTTTGAACTTGCAGACAAAGGGACGCTTTTTCTTGACGAAGTCGGCAATTTATCTTTTGATGTTCAGGCAAAACTTCTAAAAGTGCTTCAGGAAAAACGTTTTGAAAGGCTTGGCGGAAACGAAGTTGTTGAAGTTAATACAAGGATAATTTCAGCATCCAATAAAAATTTAAAAACGCTCGTATCAGAAGGTAAATTCCGCGAGGATTTATATTACCGATTAAATGTTTTTCCGGTAGAAATTCCTCCGCTCAGACAACGCCGCGAGGATATTCCTGTACTGATAAATTATTTTCTAACCAAATTTAATTCAGAATACGGGCGTGATGTTGTTTTCTCAGATAAAGCTGTAGATTTTTTCTGTAAATATGAATGGCCTGGAAATGTCAGAGAACTAGAGAACGCGATGCGAAGAATTGTTTTAATTTCCGTCGGAAAAGAAATATCAGCAGAATATATTAAAAGTATTTTTGACCATATTTCACAGGATAATATTGATATTCCGCAAGCAAATATTAAATCAAATTATCAAACTCTTGATGAAGTGGAAAAAAAGGCAATTCTAGAGTCTTTGAGGTTAAATTCTTTTAATATAAGTAAAACTTCATCAGTATTAGGAATATCAAGAAAAACCCTTCATAATAAGCTTAGAGCATACGGTATTTCTGTGGAGAAAAAAATTGCAGAAGAATAATTATTTCCTGAGAAGTTCCTTTATCTCATTTATTCCATTAATTATAACTTTATATTCTTTTGAAGATTCATCAAAATAATTTAAATGCTTATAGAAATATTTAAGTTGTTCATCGATTAATAGTTTTTGTTTTGAGCTCATGATTTCTCCGTCAGATTAGCTGCTACGATTATTTATCGGCAATATGCTTGATAATATAATCAGGTTTTTACTGTTTAATAATTTTTACTTGACGAAAAATAATATACTATACATATGTGCTGTATGGGGCTTAATGTTTTACATGCGGATATTGACTCTTTTTTTGCATCAGTTGAGCAAGTAGAAAATCCTTCATATCGCAATCGACCTGTTATTGTCGGAGCTGACCCTATGGGTGGGGCGGGACGCGGTGTTGTAAGTACCGCTTCATATGAAGCGCGCAAATTCGGAATAAGATCTGCTATGCCTATATCAAAAGCATATTATATCTGCCCTAACGGAATATTTGTCAGACCAAATATGAATCTGTATTCAGCATATTCTGAGCGCGTGATGAATATTTTTAGAAAATATTCCCCGTCAATTGAACAGATAAGTGTAGACGAGGCTTTTATTGACGTATCGGGAGTTTCAAAGTTGTTCGGCAATGCTGTTTCAATTGCTCAAAAAATACGAGATGATGTAAAAAATGAAACCTCGCTAACAGTTTCAATCGGCATCGCGTCAAACAAGGCATGTGCGAAAATTGCCTCAGATATAAATAAGCCGGACGGACTTACGGTATGTCCTTTGGGTATGGAAAGAGATTTTATATCAGATCTTGATATTACAAGACTTTGGGGTGTAGGCAAGAAGTGTGCTGATAAACTTAGAAATATAGGGATTAATAAAATAGGTGAAATAGCAAACAGAAGATGTGAAGAGTTTGTATCGATATTCGGCAGTAACGGTTATCGCATCTGGATGCTTTCTAATGGAATAGACGGAGAATCCGTTTCTGAATGTGATGAAATTAAATCAATAAGCAAAGAACACACTTTCCAGGCAGATACTGATTCAACTGAATTATTAACATCGACAATTAGAAGTATGGCTGATTATGTAACAAGGGATGCCAGAAAAAATTTATTAAAATATAAAACAGTTTCAATAAAATTGCGTTTCTCTGATTTTACGACCATTACCAGATCAGAAACTTTTAGCGATTATTTTGATGATTATGCGACCGCTAAGAGCAGTGCGGAAAAACTTCTACGGGCAAATATTTCATCCAGAAAAATAAGACTTATAGGATTATCAATATCAAATTTTTCAGAAGATATTCAGAATACACTTTTTGAAAATACGGAAAATATATTAAAAACCGATATGTTGATTGATAAGCTCAAAATAAAATATGGGGAAAAAATAGGAAGATGCGGAGTTTGAAAATTTTCCGTTGACTATATATACAAAAAATATTATTCTTTTATTGCGCTTTTTTCTGCGCAAACGGAGGCTTTATGGCATATTTCATCACGGAACAATGTGTTAATTGCGGAGTCTGTGAACCTGAGTGTCCTGTTAATGCTATTAGGGAAAATGCAGACAAGAGGATTATTGATTCTGATAAGTGTACTGAATGCGGAATATGCGCGTCAGTATGTCCTGTTCAGGCGATTGAACCTCCAAAATAAAGTTTGACAATAGAATATACGATTTTAGGTTTAACCAAAAGGATGTGATAAAAATGCCAAGTCCGTTATTAGTTAACGTGATCGAAGGCGATCTCGAAAAAGCGTTCAAAAATCTAAAGAAAAAAATGGCTCTCGAAGGTATCTTCAAAGAACTCAAAAGAAGAAGATATTACGAGAAACCGTCTGAAGAGAAAAAACGCAAAAGAGAAGAAGCTGAGAGAAGAAGACTTAAAAAAATGCGCCGCATGGCGGTGCAGGGAAAAGTCAAGAAATTCTCAGGGCCTGCGGGTAAATCTTTCGGCAGAGGTTCTGCCGACAAAGGGGAATAGTCCCGACTGGAGTCATACCGAGAGGTATGACTCTTTAATAAATACCACAGGCAGAAATTATGCAGAATCTTTTTCATGACAGCAGGCTAATACCGCTTGCAGAAAGAATCCGGCCAAAAACAATTTCAGAATATTTCGGACAGGAAGAGCTAACCGGCGAAGGTCGTGTTGTGCGGATGATGATAGAGAAAAATCTTCCGTTTTCAATGATCTTATGGGGTGAACCTGGCTGCGGCAAAACGACACTTGCAGGTATTATCGCAGAGAGTCTGGATATCGAATTTCATTTTTTAAGCGCTATAAGCTGCGGAGTATCAGAAGTAAGAAACGTCATCCAGCTTGGGAAAAAAAATAAAGCTGCAGGATCTAAGACTTTACTGTTTCTTGATGAAATTCACCGCTTTAATAAATCACAGCAGGATTCAGTTCTTTCTGCCGTAGAAAACGGCGATATTATACTTATCGGCGCAACAACGGAAAATCCTTCATTCAGTGTTATTTCTCCTCTTTTGTCAAGAACCCGTGTAATTAAGCTTAAAAAACACAGTAGAGATTCACTCAAAAAAATTCTAAATAAAGCAATAACTGAAGATGAAATAATATCAAAGATTAAAATAGAATTCAACGGAGCTGAAGATGAATTGATTGATTCATCAAACGGCGACGCAAGACGAATGCTTAATATTCTTGAAACAGCGGCGTTGACCTCAAAGGATTCTATTATAACATCAGAAATTCTTAAAGAAGCTGTGAAGGAAGTTTATTCCATTTATGACAAAAAAGGAGATAATCACTATGATTCCATATCGGCTTTTATTAAATCAATGAGAGGTTCGGATCCCGATGCAGCCGTGTTGTATTTGGCAAAAATGATATCGGCAGGCGAGGATCCTATGTTCATTGCACGTCGAATGGTAATTTTTGCATCTGAAGATATCGGAAATGCCAGCCCCACAGCGCTTTCAATAGCTCTTTCCGCATTAAATGCTGTTGAAAAGATAGGCATGCCGGAAAGCCGTATAATTCTTTCTCAGTGTGCATGCTTTCTTGCTTCGTCCCCGAAAAGTAATGCTTCTTATGCTGCAATAAACAAGGCGCTTGAAATCGTCGAATCAAATAATGTTGAAATACCGTATCACCTAAGAAATGCACCGACTTCATTGATGCGTGAAATGGGTAATTCTATAGGTTATAAATACCCGCATGACTATCCGGGTTCTTTTGTTAAAGAAAAATACTTGCCCGATAGTGTGTCTGATTTAGTTTTGTATAATCCGACTGAAAACGGTTCGGAAAAAAATATAAAAGAACGGCTCAGAGTTTTGTGGCCGGAAAGGTTTGAGAGGTAATATGTCTGTTTCAGAACAGTTGTTTGAAATTATTAAGGAAAAAAGTTTTAAGTATTCCGAAACCGCTGAATTTAAGCTTGCTTCAGGACAAATGAGCAATTACTACTTTGATTGCAAAATGACTCTCCTCGATCCGGCAGGACTCCGTTTGATCGGAAAAGCCGTTTATGAAAAGATTAAAAATATTGATGCAGACGGTATCGGAGGCTTGACTCTTGGTGCTGATCCTATTGCAATTTCTACATCTTTGGCTGCGCTTGAGGATGGAAGAATACTTTATCCTCTTATTGTGCGCAAAGAGCCAAAGGGACATGGAACGCAAAAATATATAGAAGGGCATGTTTCTAAAGTAAAAAATGCTATTGTACTTGATGATGTAATTACGACAGGTGCTTCAACAATTAAGGCAATTGAGCGAATGAGAGCAGAAGGAATAGATATAAAAATTGCTTGCGTTATTATTGATAGAGAGGAAAATGATGGTAAAAGTAATATAGTAAACATGGGTGTGGATGTAATTCCGCTTTTTAAAAAAACGGATTTTAAATAAAAAAAGGAGAAACAACGGATGAAAAAAGTTTTTTTTATTGTTGGAGCATTTTTAGTAGCTGGCGGGGTTCTTTCTGCATCTCCGTTCAAAAGTCCAAGCCTGAACGGTTCAACCGGACTTATTTCTACACCGACTGCAAACACTGGATGGGAAGATTCCCAGTTCGGTTTTGATGTAGGTGCAAGATATCTTGAAGACGACAATGATGATACTTATGTTGGTACTGCAACTTTTCAGCTTTTCAGAAAGCTTGAACTCGGTGTTGCATATGACATGCAGGATGAGCGCGGTGATGACACGATTCTAAATGCAAAATTTAATTTCTACGGTTCTGGAAGTTCTGCTCTTGCTGTTGGCGGGAATTATCAGATGATTGAATTTTTTGATAAAGATGACAGTCATGATTTCTATCAGCTTTATCTTGCTGCAACTTACGGCGGTCAGTTTTTCGGGATGCCTGCTGAAACTACAATAGTTTTCGGCAAAACTTTTGCCCGTGAAAGTGAATATAAAGCAAGATTCAAAAAAGCTTTTGATTTTTCAATGGGATTCGATCTTGATCTCCTTCCAAATATTTTCAAAGGTTATGTTCATTTTATAAACGATTTTTCTAATTATTCTTACAGTGTTGATCCGATAGGTCCTGATGCTTTCGAAAGAGGATGTTTTAATACTGGAGCTAGAATCTGCGTTTTGAAAGACAGCAGAAGATTTAAGCTTAATATTGATGCACTTCTAGTAGATGTTCTTGATAGAAACAGAACTTTTAGTCTTGGTGCTGCTTTCGGTATGGCATTCTAATTAAATAATACGGCGGTTTTACCGCCGTATTATTTAATAATTATTTCTTTTCCGCATTTTTATATCCGACTTTGTTTTTTGAAAATCTCATTATTTAACTTGACGATAATATTATTGAAGATATCTTTGACTGTGGATTTTTCTTTCAATTTTTTTGTTTTCCGTTTGGAGTGCTGAATGAGTCTTTTCAAGAAAATTGAGTCCGATCTGCAGGATTCATTAAAAAGCGGTAACGAATTACGACTTAGTGTTTTACGCATGCTTAAATCCGACATTATGTATGAAAAAAACAAGACAGGGAAAGATCTTCCGGAAGATAAAATCTTGGAGACTGTTTCGCGTGCGGCAAAAAGAAGAAAAGAATCTATAACTGAATTCGATAAAGCCGGTAGAACGGATCTTTCAGATAAAGAAAAGAAAGAACTTCTCATTATTGAAGAATATCTTCCTAAACAGATGACAGAAACTGAGATTTCTGCTTTCGTAGAAGACTTTATTTCTAAAAATGGAAAACCTCAATCAAGTGAAACTGGCAGGTTTATCGGAATGATAATGAAAGATTTGAAAGGCCGTGCCGATGGCAGTTTGGTAAAAGAAATAGTTTCAAAGAAAATATCAAATTAGGATTTGATGTGGGAATTCCCAACGGCTTAATTGATCAAATAAGGCTTCGTGCTAGAATCGAAGATATAGTAGCTAGATATGTTCCAACCCTGAAAAAAAAGGGTAATAATTTCACAGGATTGTGTCCTTTTCATAAAGAGAAGACACCGTCTTTTATTGTTTCGCCGGATAAGCAGATATTTCATTGCTTTGGCTGTCATGCAGGTGGAAATGTTTTTACTTTTGTATCAAAGGTAGAGAATCTATCCTTTCCTGAATCAGTCAAAATGATCGGGAAACTCGTTGGTATTGATGTATCTGAGGGAGAAAATACTTCCGATGATGAGTATTATCGCATAAATGATTTTGCGATGAGACTTTATAATAAATTTCTTTATGACGATGCAGGACTAAGTGCACTGAATTATTTGACTGAAAGAGGTGTAAGCGAAGAAAGCATTAAAAATTTTCGTTTGGGCTATGCTCCTGATAGATGGGATTTTTTAAAATCGGCCTTATTTAAAAAGAAAGCCGATCTAGATAAGGCTTCTGAAATTTCTGTATTAGTAAAGAAAACAAGAGATGATGGAAGCATTCATTATTTTGATTTTTTTAGAAATCGTGTAATTTTTCCTATAACTGACCGTTATGGGAAAGTTTCCGCTTTCGGCGGCAGAGTAATTGGTGAAGGTGATCCGAAGTATTTAAATTCACCTGAAACAGTAATTTACCGAAAAAGAGAAATGCTTTACGGTTATGAGCAGGCAAAAAATGAGATTAGCAGTTTAAAGCGTGCTATAATTGTTGAAGGTTATCTAGACGTGATAGGATGCCATCAAGTGGGCATAAAGAATGTTGTTGCCCCTTTGGGAACGGCACTAACCGAAGAACAGGTTAGATTTCTCTCTAAGAGTGCAGAGGAAATTGTTTTGCTTTTTGACGCGGATTCCGCAGGATTTAATGCATCTTTACGTTCGATAGGTGTTGCCAAAGATGTCAATGTTAGAGTAAAAGTTGCATTATTGTCCGAGGGTGATCCTTTTGATTTTGCTGTAAAAAAAGGAATGAGGGAATTGCTTCTTCTAATTGATTCTGCTTTGGATAAAGATGACTTCAGCATTGCTTATGCTGTAAAGGATATAAAAACCAAAGGTGTTAAGCATTCTGTTTCCAGTATCTTTGAAATAGCTAAAAACATAAGTTATGATACGGAAAGAGAAAGTTTTTTTAAAAAAGCAGCTCCATTTTTGGGTACAGATTATATTTCTTTGATAAGAGATTTTTCAAAAACAAACACTGTATCACGGCCTAAAGCAGTTGCTGTTGAAAAAGAGGAAATTGCTTATATCGACAGGTGTTATAAAGACCTGGATGAACTATTGGTAAATTGTCCGGCTTTGATTGCAAAAGCAGCTTTTGACTTTTCGGAAAACAAACCGGATTCAGTGTATGGAAGTATTTTTGAAAAGCTTGTTCATATTTTTTCAGAAAATGAAGGTATAGAACCGGCTGATTTTTTTAATTATTTCGAAGGTGAAGAATTAAATTATATTTCTAAATTTATATCTAAAAAAATTGTTAATGAAGACTATGATAGAAGTTATAATGAGATATATTTGTCCATGAGGACATTTATTATAAGAAAAAAAATTGATTATTATATCAGACTTCTCGCGAAAGATCCGTCTGAAGAGGCTAGACTTGAACTTGAATCGTGGAAGAGGGAAGAAAGAAAACTTGACGATTATCTCGAAAAAATAAGGGGAACTCAGCCCAAGAGTGAAGTACTCGGGGCTTTTTGATATAAAGAAAGTGAGGTTTATTATATGAGTAAAGCGGAAATTTCGCTTGAGTCGATTCCGGAAATTCAAAAGCTTATTACAATAGGCAAGATAAACGGAGAAATTACTTATGACGAAATAAATGAAATTCTTCCGGATAAGCTTCTTAATTCCGATAAGATTGACGATATTTTTATTCTCATAAATCAGCTTGGAATCGAAGTAGTTGAAGAATCAACGCGAAAAGGAAGCATGCTTGCAGGCATGAGAACACCTTTCGGCGAAGATCAGTTTTATACCGATGACACGATACCCCAGGCACCTCCGACAAAAAAAGGTGCAAAATCACCCAAGAAAAAAGATGATAGCGGCGGAATTGATGATCCAATCAGATTGTACCTTCGCGATATAGGAAAAGTTTCACTTCTTTCCGGTGAACAGGAAGTTGATCTTGCAAAAAAGATAGAAGACGGCGAACTTATGGTTGAAAATGCCGTACTTGGCTCTTCTCTCCTTTTGAATGATCTGCTTCGTAATCATGACAAGGTTAAAAAAGGTAAGATTAAACTTACTGATGTTCTTAGAACAAATGCCCTTTATTATTTTTCTTCAGTTGATATGAAGGACATGGAAAAGCGTTATGATAAATATATGAAACTTATTCAGGAAGAAGATAAAAAATTTCTTCAGCTTCAGACAAAATTGAAAAAACTGGAAGAAGATTCCCCTAAATATGCAGAGATGAAAGCACAAATCGACGCAGTTTGCGAAAATATTAAAAAACATATTACTGATATGGGAATCAATCAGCTTGAAATAATTAAGCTGTCTCAGAAAATACAGTCTATGGTTTCAAGAATTAAAGAAACGAATGTGTTTTTTAAGGATATCGAAAAGAGATTTAAGAAAGATCTTAAAGATATAAAACATTATGCCAGAAAAGCCGAAAAAGATGAAGATGTAGATTTGATTGTAAAAGAACTAAAACTTAAAAATAAGACTATTCTTCTTGAGCTGGTAAAGGATATAAGAAACAACGAAAGAAAAATCAGGCGTATTGAACAGGAAGCAGGAGCTTCAGCCGAGGATATTCTTTCATGCGGAAGTCAGATTTCTCAAGGTCAGAGAAAAATCAGCATCGCTAAAAAACAGCTTGTTAATGCAAATCTAAGACTTGTAGTTTCAATTGCGAAAAAATATGCAAACCGCGGAATGCATTTTTTTGATCTTATTCAGGAAGGAAATATCGGACTGATTAAGGCTGTAGATAAGTTCGAATACCGTAAAGGATATAAATTTTCAACATATGCAACATGGTGGATACGTCAGGCAATAACAAGAGCAATATCCGATCAGGCCAGAACAATCAGGGTTCCCGTTCATATGATTGAACAGATAAACAAAGTAACGAGAGAGACAAGACTCTTCCAGCAGGAATTCGGACGTGAACCTTCACCTGAAGAATTGGCAGAGAGACTCGGATGGCCTGTTGCCAGGGTAAAAGGGGTTAAAAATGTTGCCCGCGAACCGATATCTTTGGAAACTCCTGTCGGAGAAGAAGAAGATTCATTGCTCGGAGATTTTATCGAAGATAAAGATGTTGATTCTCCGGCTGTGGCAGCTGCTGATAGAATGCTTGCAGAACAGATAAGCGGAGTATTGAGCACGCTTCCTCAGCGTGAACAGAGAGTCATTCGTATGCGTTTCGGTCTTGATGACGGATATGCGCATACTCTCGAAGAAGTCGGTTATGTTTTTCATGTAACAAGAGAGCGTATACGTCAGATTGAAGCAAAAGCTTTAAGGCGTCTGCGCCATCCGTCTAGAGCACGTAAACTAAAAGATTATTTGGAATATTCTTGATCTTCAAATAAAAAAACCGTCTTTAAAAGACGGTTTTTTTATTTGATTACTGATTAGAACTATGATATAAAAATGTTGGAGTTGTTATGAAACCTAATATTTTACGTTCACAGGGAATGATCGGTTTATTTCTTTTCTTATTTTTTATAAATTCCTCGATACTTTTTATATCATATAGAAGCAGTGAAAAAAAAATTCTCCAGGCAACGCGTGAGAGACTTGAAAGCGTTGCTGAAATGTCGGCAAAACTTCTGGATATAAAAGCATACTCCGCCATAAATGACAAAATCTCAGCTCTTGGCTATTATGATCAAATTGATTCAAAATCCGAACTTCTTTTCGAAGAGAATGAAGTTGATTTGATTGAAAATTCAGATGAATTTAAGAAAATTTCAGATCAACTTAATATAATACGCGAGGCTGAGAAAGATATTATTCTGTATGCATATATGATTATTCCAACTTCAGATATAAATAAAGCAAGATTCACGGTAGATGCAGATTTATTGGAAGATAAGAAATCCGGTGCAGATGAAATGGTATCAAGATTTTCATTAATATATAATATTTCCGATTTAGATATAATAAAAAAAGCTTTTAAAGAAAAGAAAACAGTTTCCGATTCAACGTTTAAATATGATAAAGATTATGATATTTGGGCGCTCATGTGCTTTTCGCCTGTTTATAATGAGCAGGGAAGATTTTGCGGTCTATTGGGACTTGATATATCTGATTTGAAATACAGTGAAAGTATATCTGATTTAAAGAAAACGTACTATATAAGTTCAATAATAGTTCTGATTATATCAATACTCGGTTCTATTTCTGTAATTTCTTTTACGAGAGCTCTTTATTCTCAAAACTTGAAACTCAAAGAAAGTTTGGAGAAAAAAACAAGAGAATTAAACGATGCAAATGCGGATTTAATGGATTCCCATGACTAAATTCTTTCAAATAATCATTTGACAGCATAACCCCATAATAATTATCAATTATATTGCAGTCTAATAAGACTTAATTAATCTGATCGGATATTATATGGAAGCTGTTTGCAAAGATTTATCTAAAATTGGGAAAATTTACCCAAATGCCTTATTGTCTGATTATACGACTTTTAAGTCGGGCGGACCTGCTGATGTACTTTTTGCCCCCTATGATTATGAGAAAGCTGCTGAAACAGTAAAATATTGTCATAAAGAGGGTATACCTTTAACTGTGATAGGTGCAGGATCCAATCTTGTTGTCGGAGACAGGGGGATTCGCGGCATTGTTATGCGGATAAGTTCGGATGTTATGCCGGAGCCTATAATCGAAAAACGTAATGGAATGATTTTTTCCGAAGCTGCTGTAATGAAAGATGATTTTATAAAATTTGCTGTGGCAAATTCTTTTTCAGGCATTGAATTTATGGCCGGAATTCCGGGATCAGTCGGAGGCGGCATAGTGATGAATGCAGGAACATTTATGGGTACTTTTATTGACTGGTTGAAGGAAATTACTTATATTGATAAAAAAGGCGCATTTCATACTGTTAAATCAGAGTCTTTGATGGCTCATTACAGAGGAATAAATATTGAGAGTTGCGCTGTTGTAGTTTCAGGGTCTTTTGAATTTCCTGAAGGCGATCCTTCTATGACTCAGAAAAAAATAGATGATATTATATCTGACAGAAAGATGAAACATCCATGGACATTTCCGAGCGCGGGATCAGTTTTTAAAAATCCGGAAGGAAGTTTTGCTTGGAAACTTGTCAATGACTCGGGTTTAAAAGGCTATAAAATAGGCGGGGCACAGGTTTCTGAGCTTCATACAAATTTTATAGTAAATTCCGGAAAGGCAACTTCTTCGGATATAAGAAGTTTGGTATCACATGTTCAAAAAACTGTTTTTGGAAAATTCGGAATCGAACTGCATACTGAAATCAAAATGATTGGTGAGTTTTAATGGAGGAATTGCATTATCTTGATGCAAAATTGAAAGATTCTGTTTTCTGCGCAATTGATCTTGAAACGACAGGGATTAATCCTTTTACTGAGAAGATAATCGAAATCGGTGCAGTGAAATTCAATCTTGATGGTCAAATAGATTCTTTTGAAAGAATGATTGATCCTTGCATGCCGATACCTCAAGAAAGCATCAGGATTCACGGTATTTCTGATGAAATGGTTTCCGGATGTGATAAGATTTCTGATATTATTCAGGATTTTAATACTTTTTTATCCGATTCAATTCTTGTTATTCAAAACCCGGCTTTTGATCTTTCTTTTCTTGAAATGGAATACAGAAGATGCGGAAAACGTTTCCGTTTTATTAGTGCATATGATACCGTAAGTCTTTCGCGCAGAGCTTTTCCAGGACTTGAGAATTATAAACTTGATACAGTTTGTACTCATCTTGGGATTGAATTAAAGCATCATCGTGCATTTTCGGATGCCAGTGCATGTATGAATGTTTTTCTTCGTGCTATTCAAAAAGATAAAAGTCACAGCAAATGGTATATTGATGATCTGGAATATTATGCAGGACCCTCATTTCGTGATGCTCTTATAAAAGAATTACGTTCAAAAAAATGCAGGGGATCTACTATAATACCGGGACGAGAATTTATGATTGATTATATCGACAGTACCGGTAATGAAACGAGGAGAAAGATTTCTGCTAAGGGTATTTTTCAAAGAGGAAAGCAGACTATTATACATGCATATTGTCATCTGCGTCATGAAGAAAGATTTTTTATTTCATCAAGAATAAAAATGTCATATTCACTTTAATCTTTAAAATAATCACCAATATTTAATAGTGAAAACAATTTGTTCATTTCATCTGAAAGTTCAAGTTTAAGTTCACCGCCTTTTCTTTCGGCTTCATTTTTCGCAATGATCAGAAAACCTACAAATGACGAATGAATAGTATGAGTATTGCTGAGATCAAAAAAGATATTATTGTCAAAACGAACCCTGCTTAACTGTTCAGAATAATGATGTATGTCATTTATTTCAATTTTTTCAGGAAAAATCCAGCTTCCGTTCTGGCTTAGTGTCATGTTATCCCCCCGTAACGTTAGTATCGGAATTATTTGTTAAAAAGTTGAAATAATTTTATGAAAAAAAACATTAATATAAAAAATGATTTTTATTTTTAAGCATTATTAGATAATGGTATTATTGGAATTAATAATGACAAAACAAGTTAAAGCCGATTTTGATCACCTGAAAAAGCTGTTTATTCTACCGGATTCTCAGGATAAGTTTGTTGAGTATGGCAATATGCTTCTTGATATGCTTCATAAGTATTTTGCTGAAAAAGGCGGACTTCATAGTGAAATATCCATTGCTGATCTCGGTAAAATGTTTTCTCAGGAAGATATCCCCAGAAATCCTTCACTTCTGAAAATAATATTTCCGGAAATCCATGAAAAAATAATTTCCCATTCTGTAAAGGTCGGTTCACCTTATTATATCGGTCATATGACAAGTCCTGTTCCGTGGTTTGCTGTCTTAGTTGAAATGATAATAGCTTCATTGAATCAGAATCAGGTAAAAATTGAAACGGCAAAAGCATCTACTTTTGTAGAGCGTGAATTTATCGCATGGATTCACAGGCTTGTTTATTCTAAGAATTCATCTTATTATAAAAAAAACATTCAGAATCATTCAGTTTCTCTTGGTGCGGTAACTGTAGACGGGACACTTGCTAATTTAACTGCTTTATTTGTCGCAAGAAATAAATTATTTAAGCCTCAAGGTTCTTTTGGCGGTGTTTCCAAAGAAGGAATACGCGAGGCGATGAATTACTATAATTGTGAAAAAGCCTTAATAATTGTATCGCAGAGAGGGCATTATTCAATAGATAAGATTGCTTCAATTATAGGCATTGGGGAAGATTCAGTAATAAAAATCCCTGTAGATTCAAATAATAAAATGAAAATTGATTCTCTTGTAAATGAATGCCGTCTTATAAATGATTATAATTCGTCACATGATAAAAAGATAATGGTTATTGCGATTGTAGGCATTGGCGGGACGACTGAAACAGGAAATATTGATGATCTAAATGCTATTAGAAAATGTGCGGATTCTGTCGGCGCTCATTTTCACGTAGATGCTGCATGGGGCGGTCCTGTTCTTTTTGTAGATTCATACAGACATCTTTTTAGCGGAATAGAATCGGCAGATTCGGTTACTTTCGACTGTCACAAATTGCTATTTTCACCGAACTCAATGGGCATGGTTCTTTTTAAAAATGAAAGAGATCTCGAAAACATTAAACGCAATTCAACTTATATTTTAAGACCTGATTCAGTCGATCTTGGAAGATTTACGGTAGAAGGATCCAGGCCATTTACGGTTTTGAGGCCATGGAGTGCCATGAAAGTATTCGGTTCGGAAGGATTCAGGTTATTGTTTGAATATGCTTTCGAACTAACATCTATATACAGATCTATGATTGAAACGCATATAAATTTTGAACTTCTCAATTATCCAGAACTTTTTATAATAAACTACCGTTTCATACCTGAAAAGATCAGGGAAAGACTTTCTGAACTCAAATTAAAAGGAGGAGATGATGCTGAAGCCCGTCTGTTTAATCTAAATCTTTTAATAAATTCACTGAATATTGAACTCCACAGGTCAATTCGGGATGCTGATAATTCTTTTGTGTCAAGGACAGTGTTAGAATCGACTAAATATTCTCCGCAGAAGATTTCAGTTTTGAGAGCTGTAACTGTTAATCCCCTTACAGATAAAACAATTCTGAAAGAGATACTTGAAGAGCATAATAAGCTTGGAATTAAACTTTATAATTCAACGTATGAGTCACTGATAAAGAAAGCATCTGATGGTAAAAAAATAAGAACTCCCCTTGAAGGAGAGTTCTTATAAATTCTTATATAGAAACGGGTATTATCTGAAATCGTTAATTGATGCGCTCTTTTTCTCATCAAGTTCAACAGTCTCTTTGAGATGTTTATACTGAGGAGTATCGATTCCGTACTTAAGCTCCGCAGCTGTAAGAAGAGATCTGTTCTTTTTCTGTTTCCATTTGAGCTTTTCTTCTTCGCTAATAATTCTGCTCTTTGCAGTTGAAGCTTCCATAAACCCGTAACAGCTTGCCATATAGTTATAGGCCCAAACGTCGTTTTTGGTTTTTTCATTTATCTGCACATATCGTTCAAGAACAGGAATGCAAGGAAGAAGGTTCTGTATATCATACTGCGTAGAAACATAAGCCTGGAAAAGTTTAATCTGAGCATTTGTATATGCAGTATCGGCTTTAATTTTAACCGACTGTATATCGTCCATATGATTGATTGCTCTGGTAAAATAAGTTATTGATTTAACTTTTGCTTCATATTTTAAATAAGAAATCTGGCGTTTTTCCTGGTTTTTTCTGTCAATTTCCTGCCAGTACCATCTTTCATTTAAATTATTTTTCTTGGCAAAAACTGCTTTTAACTTATTAACTTCAACTTCCATATCGCTAAGGATGTCAAGACCGGTAGAATATTCATCAATTGCCATTTTCAAAAGATTTTCAGAATATTCATCACTGAGTTTTTCCAGTTCAGCAAGTGCTTTAATATAAGGTTGAAAATCAGTAACTCGCCAACCTGTCATGTCGGAAGGTGAATCTTCGTCTGATTTTGCAACTGCTTCCTTTTTTTCTGCATCAGATGCAGCAGCTGTTGCTTCCTGCGAATGCAATGAAACGGAAAAAAAAGCAAATAATGCCATAAACGCGCAAACAGCTTTTTTTGATTGAATAAATTTCATAATAAACCCCTTAAAGTCAAAATACATCCCTTACTCCAATTGTTCCGGGGATAGACAGGATATTTTATAAAATATCCATAGTCAATATAATGTATCGGCAAAAATTCTGCAAATATTTAAAAAAAATGATCATAACTTTAGATGCGTCTTTTATTTCTATTAAGAATGACATATTTGTTTGACATTGTTAGAGCCGGGAAGTAGAAGGAGCCATGAGATTGTGGGGTAAAATCGAAAATTTTCTTGCTCTTACCGGTAGAAAGGTAATTGCATTTTTTTCCGGATATATTGAATTTCAGCATTATCTAAAATCAATCTTTAATTCTTTTAAGTCCCTTAAGTATCTTAGATTGCGTTCACTTTATTCTACGGTTCTTCTTCAGACAAAGTACACCGGTCTTGATGCTGTTTTTTTAATATCAGTTGTTGCTCTTATGCTTGGGGCAACAGTAATTATTCAGGCATCGCAAAAATTTCCTAAATTCGGAATTGATTCATTTATTGGGGATCTTCTTGTTTTAATCATAATACGTGAAATCGGACCTCTCGCTACAGCGATGATTGTCACAAGCCGGAGCGGTTCTGCTATTTCCGCAGAAATTGCTACACAAAAGCAGAATCACGAAATACGTTCTCTGGAACTTCTGGGGATAGACACCAAGCTGTATATTGTATTTCCAAGAATCATTGCAAGTATTCTTTCAATTATATCTCTCGTTATTCTTTTTGATGTTGTTGCTCTTGCCGGCGGTTATTTGATTTCGAGACTATTTATTTTTATTCCTCCTCAGCAATTTCTAGCTACAATAATTAATGCTTTTTCTTTTGAGGATCTTCTTATAACTTTTCTAAAGAGTCTTATGTACGGTATTCTTATTCCTTTGATATGCTGTTATTACGGATTCCGTCCTTCAACTGCATTTCAAATTCCAATTTATGTTTCAAGAGCCGTAGTTCGCACTCTTCTCTCTGTTTTTATTGTAAATGCCTTGATTTCATTTCTTTTTTATTTATGATAGGTTTATAGTAGAGGATATGGAAAACAGTTTTTTATCGGTTAGAAATATGTCTTATATGCTCGATATACATTCGACTCTCCGAGGCATAACTTTTGATCTCAAACAGGGTGAAAACATTATTTTTTTCGGGCTTGAAAACTCGGGAATTGATAAAATATGTCCTTTCATATCATGCGCAATTGATGACTTTGAAGGTGAAGTTTTTTTTAAAGGGCATGATGTTAAAAATGCTTCTTATTATGAGCGTAATATCATAAGAAAGGATATGGTGTATCTCCAGCGTGGTTATGGTCTTATTACCAATATGACCGTTTATGAAAATATAGCGCTTCCACTCAAATACCACTCTAATATGACTTCAGATGAAATAGATTTCAGAGTTAATCAGCTTATTGACGAAATGGAAATAGATCTTTCAAGGGATATGCGTCCGGTCGACATCTACCAATCAGAAAGACTTAAAACCGCATTCGCAAGAGCAATTGTCCTTAATCCGGATCTTCTACTTGCGGAACATCCTCTTGAAGCACAATGCGTACTGAATGTTATGTCTGTTATGCGTTCTCTTAAAAAATGGGCGGATTCACCGCTTAAATCTGTTATTATAGTCGCATATAATCCTGCAGTTTTTTCAGATATTGCAAACCGTTTTATAATGCTTTACCGTGGTGAAGTTGTTTTTGACGGCACGCGTGAAGAATTTTTGTCGACAACTAATGAATATGTGGTTCAATATATGACATTCTCTCCGAAGGGACCAATGTTGGTGTGAGGCTGAAATGGCAAAACGTGTTTTTGAAATAAAAGTAGGTCTTTTTTTTATAATACCCATTGTATTGATGATAGTGTTTGTCGTTCTTAAACTCGGATATTCGCTCAGTACTGACACAATCGATGTCTATCTTAAAATTGACAATATCAAAATGATAAAAGACGGCACAGCCGTTAAAGTAAAAGGTTATGATATCGGAAGGGTTGTTTCTATTGAGCCGGTTTATCAGCCTGAGCTTCATTTTCTGGTTACTTTGAGAATTTCCGATCAAATATTTCTAAATGAAGACTGTGTAGCGGTTATTCAAAATCAAAATGTAATTGGTGATGCTATTATTGAATTAAGAAATCCTGTTAAAAAAGGTAAACCTCTTCAACCCGGAGATGTTGTTGAAGGTATAGAATATGTCAGCATTGAAGCATTGTTGGGTGATGTTCATAAACTTCTTGTTTCTGTAACTGACACTGTAAATATAATAAAGGATATTTCTAGCGACAGTAAACAGGATATACGTAAATTTCTGGGAGAACTTTCCGCTTCAAGCTCAACACTCAGCAATATTCTTGATGATTCCCAGGCAGATGTCGTAAAAACCATGGGGACATTAAGACAGACAAGTGAAACTATAAAAGAGATTTCTGATGAGCTTAAAAAGCGTCCGCTCAAATTTCTTCTCAAGGAATAAGCCGTTTTTTTCTGTTATTATTCCGGTATTTAACAGAAAAGAGTTTATTGAAAGGGCGGTGAATTCTGTTTTATCGCAGGATTTACAAGATTATGAATTAATTATTGTCGATGACGGTTCGACTGACGGTTTAGATAATGTTATCTTCCGCTCAGATATCATCGTAATTAGAAAGGAAAATGGAGGAGTGAGTTCGGCCCGTAATGCCGGCATCAGAAAGGCTTCCGGTGAATATATTGCTTTTTTGGATTCTGACGATGAGTGGAAGAGTAATAAATTATCTCTCCAGCAAAAATTTATAGTTGAGAATCCCGAAATAAGAATATTTCAGTCAGATGAAGAGTGGATCCGGCGCGGTGAAAAAGTAAATCCGAAAAACATCCATCAAAAAATCTTCGGAGATATTTTTTACAATTCATTAAAACTATGTTTGGTTTCTCCTTCTGCTGTTGTTGTTCGAAATGATATTTTTGATCAATATGGTTTATTTGATGAAAAAATGCCGGTTTGTGAAGATTATGATCTTTGGCTGAGAATATCTGCAAGAGAGCCCTTCGGTCTGTTAAATGAAAAATTGATTATTAAATATGGCGGGGCGCATGATCAGCTTTCTTCATCCAAATGGGGTATGGATAGATATAGAATTTATTCGATGATAAAATTTTTAGATGGTACATACGAAAGGCTTTCATCGCATAAAGAATATAAACTTAAAGAAGAACTCTTTCGAAAGATAGAAGTTCTTTTAAAAGGATGCATCAAACACGGCCGAATTGATTTTGCACTGCATCTCGAAAATCTTCGTGATTCTATCGGGAATAACTTAAACAGTACAGATTCGACGTTCCTCTTGCAAGAATAACGTTTCCTGAATTTTTAAGTTCTATTGCTTTGTCAGGGAAATTTCTGTTGTAAAGCAATCCGTTTTCAAGACTAAACATGAAAACAGTAGAACCTGTGTTGTTCATGCATGAAAGTACTGCGAAATCTCCGGTTATTAAAGCGGATGTGTGGCCAGTTCTTATCTCCGGAATTTTATATGCGGCAATAGTTTTGCATTTTTTAGAGAAAAAGATAATCTGATCTCCGCTGATAATTACTGAATTTCCGTCATTATTAATATCAACAGCCGTTTTTGTAACGCTTACATTCGGCAGTTGTGAAATAAATTCTTTGGACTTTTTAATATCTATTATCTTGAGATAATCTTTTTTTTCATTTCCAAAATGAACTGCAAGAAAAGATCCGTTTATGTTAACTGAAGCTGTTTTTACTGGAAGATTATCGACAGTTTTTCCAGAGTGAATAGTTTTACCGTCTTCATCAATCAGGTAATATGATCCATCCAGAAATCCAATCACGGCATAATCCGTTTCTTTTGAAAAGGAAATATTTGTGCAGAATCTGCCCGCAATTCTGTTTTCAAGCTGATTCCCATTCTTGTCGAGAATTTTGACTTCACTGTGATCTGCAACCAGAAGCAGTACAATTTTACCATTATGTGAAATTAATGGATACTGTTCGGATTTTTTTTGCCAAAATCTTGCTGATGTAATATCGTAGAAATCGACAGATTCGCCGATCTTCTGGTATAGTGCGAAATATTGTCCATTTCCGCTTGTTGAGGCTATATATCCTTCAGGCACAGGAGCCGATGAAGATATTCCGCTTGTCTTCAGAGAATATACATCAGATGGGATTTTTACTGAAAAAGAGGCTCTACCGTCTTTTATATACGGCGAGGCTTGAATTTTAAGAGACGGATTGAAGGAGCCTTCCCATTCCGGAAGGATGATTTCGGGTTCATCAAATCTGATCATTGGAATTGCGGATAATAGAGCACCGGCAAGAAGTCCGAGAATTATATTTTTCATTAAATGCCTGTTTTAGTATTTATTATGGGAACTAAAAAGGTTAGGCAGTATGATGTCAAACAAAATTATCTTGAAAGTTTTGTGCAATGTGCTTATGTGAGTCAATGGTGAACAATGAAGATAATGCTTGTATATTTATGCGATCATGAAGACAGAAATGATTACTATATATCTCTGCTTCCGGTAGGTCTATTTTCAATCGCATCATTTCTTGAGTCAAAAGGACATGATATCGTGCTTGCTAATTATTCTCATGTCGGCAGTACAAAAGCGCATGATGAAATATTAAAATTTAAACCTGATATTCTCGGAATTTCAGTTTTTACCCATAATAAGAACGAATCCAATAAACTTATAAAACTTTTCGAAGGAAGAAAAAAATTTCATCTTACTATCGGGGGAGTTCATGCTTCATTTTTGGCAGAGCAATATCTTAAACGTTTTCCGTCGGTTGATTCTATAATTAAAGGTGAAGGAGAAAACGCATTTCTTGATCTTATTGACGATCTAAAAGCAGGTAAAAAAGAAAAAAAAATATACGAATGCCGAAGACTTGAAGATCTTTCGGAAGTAAAGCTTTCGTCAAAGTTTTCAGGAATATCAATCGGAATTAATCCCAATGAGCAGTTTAAATATATTATTACATCAAGAGGCTGCCCTAACTCATGCACTTACTGTTCATCACCGGCATACTGGACACGTAAGGTTACTTATTCTTCTGTCGATGATATTATTGCAGAGATAAAATTTCTTCAAAACCGTTACGGAATTATTTATTTCGGAATCAGAGATGATAATTTCACATTAAAGAAAACCCGTGTAATGGAATTTTGCGACAAACTTATTAAAAACAAAATATATATTATGTGGAACTGTCAGAGCAGGGTCGATACTATCGATTTTGAAATGCTTACCGCGATGAAACTATCGGGATTGGAACATATTCAGTTCGGAGTTGAATCGGGTTCTGAAAAAATACTTTCATTATATGATAAAAAAATAACCCCGCAAAAAATAATTTCGGCATCTGAAATGGTACGGCGTGCCGGAGTATATCTTTCCGTCTATCTGATGTGCGGAGTTTTTGACGAGACAAAAGCTGATGTCCGTAAAACAAAAGAACTCATTGGGAAGATTCTTCCGGGTGATGTTCTAGTATCTCCTGTTGCATATTATCCGGGAACTGCATTATATAATCAAGCGGTAAAAAAAGGACTTATTTCTGACTCGGAATGGTTTAAAAAAACAAGAGGAATTTATCTCCGTAATGATGATGAATCAAATGATATGATTGATGATATTTTAAATTGCGCATCCATCATAAGAGAAAAGGCATGGTATAGGGATAAGGATTTTGATTTTCACAGAAAAAATATCGGAGCGGATTCGTGGGTTACTGAAATTTTACATGGAGACTTTAAGCTTGATTGTGATAAAATGTCTCAAGCTAGATCTTTTTATGCAAAGGCCGCAAAGATTGCTCCCTTAAATCCATGGCCGTATCTACGAAACGGCAAGGCTTTTTTCTTTGAAGGTGATTTTGAATCCGCTTTAAAAAGCTACATTCAGGTTACTGATCTAGTTCCTAATTATTACGGGGGATGGCTTAAATCGGCAGAAAGTGCGATTGCTTCAGGACGGCTTGAACTTGCTGAAGAATGCGTAAAAAAAGCAAAAGAGCTTAATTCCTATGATCAGAGGATTGACGGTGTACTTAGTACTTTGAACAAAAATATTAAAAATCGATACTCATGTAAAAATTAAAAGTATTAAAGGCTTTTTTTTCATCTTTTCCGAAACGGTTTGTCTGCTGCTCGCGGTATTCTGTGTAAAGCGGATCTATCTCGATGCCGTTTAGAAAATCAGTTTTCTGTTTAAAGTACATTACATAACGTGGATCTCCATACCAGAAGATAAGTGTAACATTTGTCGGATAGTCTGTTTTATATGGATTACGGGTATGAAAAAACATAGGAGCTGCACATGATGATAATGCACAGGCAGTAACTAACGAAAATAATACTTTAAATCCGCTTTTTTTTGCGGCAGAGGAATCTTTACCGGACATAATTTATTGATTGACGCTTTTCCCTTTGATAAAAGATTAATTTCGACGGGAAAATTATCAAGACAATTTCCTGTTTTCTTGAAATAATATATTGGAGCAGAAAATGAGCAGATTGACTGAAAAAAAAGAGTGGGCGGCTCTTAAAGAACATTACGATAACATTAAAAATGAACATATGAGAGATATGTTCTCAAAGGATTCAAAAAGATTTTCTAAGTTTTCGATTAATGAGGGAGATATTCTATTAGATTATTCAAAAAATAGAATCAATGAAGAAACAATCAAGCTTCTCATTTCTCTTGCAGAATCGTCCGAATTGAAAAAAGAAATAGAAAACATGTTTACCGGTGAGAAAATCAATAAAACAGAAAACCGTTCAGTTCTTCACACAGCTTTGCGAAACACTTCGAAAACTCCTGTCAATGTTGATGGAGTTAACGTAACTGAGGATATTTTTGCTGTTTTAGAAAAAATGAAATCTTTCTCTGAGAAAGTTAGAAATGGCGAGTGGAAGGGATTCACCGGAAAACCGATTAAATATGTGGTTAATATAGGTATAGGCGGTTCAGACTTGGGCCCTGTTATGGTAACAGAAGCTCTCAAACCTTATTCAAAAAGAGACCTTAAGATGTTCTTTGTTTCAAATGTTGACGGTACACATATAGCCGAGACATTGCGTGCGATCAACGCTGAAGAATCTCTTTTCATTGTCGCTTCAAAGACTTTTACGACGCAGGAGACAATGGCAAACGCGGAAAGTGCAAAAAAATGGCTTCTTGAAAAACTTGGTGATGAAAAATCCGTAGTTAAGCATTTTGTCGCACTTTCTACAAATTCAAAAGAAGTGTCAAAATTCGGAATCGATACTGCAAATATGTTTGAGTTCTGGGACTGGGTCGGCGGAAGATACTCGCTAACATCTGCAATCGGTCTTTCTGTTATGCTTTCAATCGGTTACGATAATTTCTACGAACTTCTTGAAGGCTTTCATGAAATGGATAATCATTTCAGAAATACATCTTTTGATAAAAACATTCCTGTGATCATGGCTCTGCTCGGAATATGGTACAATAATTTTTTTGGAGCAGAATCTCATGCGATTCTGCCGTACGATCAATATATGCATCGTTTTCCGGCATATTTTCAACAGGGAGATATGGAGTCAAACGGCAAATATACAGACAGAGACGGAAAGAGAGTCGATTATAGTACAGGTCCAGTTATATGGGGAGAACCGGGAACAAACGGACAGCATGCGTTTTATCAGCTGATACATCAGGGAACGAAGCTGATTCCTTGTGATTTCATAGGTTTTGCAGAAAGTCAGAATAAGATCGGTGATCATCATACTAAATTTATGAGCAATTTCTTTGCACAACCTCAGGCTCTTGCTTTCGGCAAAACGGCGGAAGAGCTTCGAAAAGAAGGCGAGAAAGAAGAACTGATTCCGCACAAGACTTTTGAAGGAAACAGACCTACAAACAGCATAATGGCAAAAAAGCTTACTCCTAAAGTTCTTGGCAAACTTGTAGCTATGTATGAGCACAAAATATTCGTTCAAGGTATCATCTGGAATATTTTCTCATTTGATCAGTGGGGAGTTCAGCTTGGAAAAGTTCTCGCTCAGAAAATAATACCTCAGCTAGAGAATGATTCAACAGCACTTTCAAATGATTCATCTACAAACGGATTGATAGAGTTTTATAGAAAGAATAAATAGTTTCTACAGGATGTAGAAACATTGCCCGCGAGGCGGACGAAGTCCGCAGCGGGACAACGCAAGCAATACCTCGGAGATTGAGGCGTTAAATTGATTTAAGGTTGTATTCGGAGCGAACAGGAAGTTCGCGGAGATAACGAATCATTTTATTGATATCATTAGCAAATTTGCACAGGATGTAGAAACATTGCCCGCGAGGCGGACGAAGTCCGCAGCGGGACAACGCTAGCAATACCTCGGAGATTGAGGCGTTAAATTGATTTAAGGTTGCATTCGGAGCGAACAGGAAGTTCGCGGAGATAACGAATTATTTTATTGATATCATTAGCAAATTTGCACGGAGGCGGAAACTGAAGAGACGCTTTCGTGCGAACTTTGAGCCATCACGATGATGGCAACGAGACTTTGTGCCAGGGATGGCACAAAAAAAGTCGAGCAGTCGCATATTGAAGCGTCTCGTATGTCGGGATCGTTCCGACAGTCCGCGAGGCGGACGAAGTCCGCAGCGGGAGAACGCAAGCAATGCCTCGGAGATTGAGGCGTTAAATTGACTTAAGGTTGCATTCGAAGCGAACATGTATATCGCACAGGATGTGAACACCATTTTGTTTTGTTACGTCGTACATTACCATTGGGAAATGCTTTATTACCGAAGTCCTTTTGATACCATCGGAGTAAAATATGAATAAATTTATTTCTGCATTTTTATCCGGTCTTCTTTTTTTTACAACAGCATGTACCGGCAAATATCTTTCAAAAGATGATTATTCATTGAGTATGCGAAGTATGTGTGAAGGTAATCCTGCAATTGCCTTGGAGCATTTTCCTTCAGGAGAATCAAATTCGTTTATTGTTGCGATGGAAAAAACCTATCTTAATATTTTATCAGGCAATTATGATATTTCACTACTTTTTAAATATAGAAAACATATCGATAATCAAATAAAATACCAGATCTCCCGTGAAGCAAAATCTTTTTTCTATCTGCATACTCCGGAAGGATATTATGCATCAGAACATGAAATTATAATGATGCATATTCTTTTATCATGGGGTTTTTCGGGTCAGAAAAAATATGAAGAAGCTGAAGTTGAAGCAAGAAAAGCTGCAGCTTTGTTTTCCAAAGAATTGAACGATAAAGGTAAATTTGACGATCCTCTCATTCGTATCATGCTCGCATATGTTTGGACTCTTTGCGGAAACTGGGATGAAGCTAGAGTTGATTTTCGAGCAGCTTTTAAGCTTAATAAAACTCTCGTTTGGGCTAACAAGCTCTCAGAAATGGAAAAACAACCGAAAAACCTTTTTTTTGTTATCGGAGGACCTGGTGTTGAGCCGGAATGGGATAAAAAAGCAAATGAAGAAATTATTTCCGGAATGAAAGGTATAAGTTTTAATTCCAGAACTAAACGCAGCTCACTTATGATTTACGACACTTACCAGAAAAATATCCCATTATTTATCAGTCCCGATTCTTCCGCATGGTATAAACGTCATATTGAAAGAAACAATTCCATACAAGAATTTGTTCAGGATCTGCATTACGGTAAGACTGTAACTACTCAGGGAACATTAAGTACCATACAAGTTCTCGGAGCAGTTTCTGTCGGGCTTTTAGTGATAACGACTGGATTAGCTGCCGGGGTTGGTATAATTTATTTAGGTGCATTAGCTGAAAGCGGTGAGCTGATGGCGGTAGGCTGCATTCCGATAATTTCAGGCTATAAAATCGGAAAAGGTATAATGGTAGACGGTTATAATGATGCATCAGAAAATTATAATAAAAATGTAGATCCTTCAAATTATTACAGATATGTCCGTTTTCTTCCGGAATATATGTGGATCGGATGGACTGACAAAAATGTCAAATATCCATTACAAATCAAAAAAAATAATGAAATAATAAAAGTGATGGAATCTGAAACTTTTTTAACAGAAGATAAAAATGCAATCACCAGTGTTTATTATGCTGATATCGACACTAAATATCTTAATTCATTTAATAATGATCATGCCGAATCTAACGCGAATCTTCTTCATAAGGCGGTTTCAGACGGTAATAATCAAAGAATTATTGATTTACTTCTGAAGGGTGAGCTTAAAGAAAGACGTGATAAAAACGGGTTTACTCCTCTTCAATTGGCTTTCAATTTGAAAAAAATTGATGCATTTAGAATTCTACTAAAGAACGGGGCCGATCCTTACGTTGAATATGAAGATGGAGAGACTCTCCTTGTTAAAGCTGCAAGAAACATGGATAATGTTTATCTTTCCGCAATGATTGAAAGTGGTATTGACTGCAATTCTTATGATATAAATGGGAAAACACCGCTGATCTGCGCTGTTGAAGAATTTTCGGAAAACTCTGTAAAAACACTTCTTAGTTCCGGGGCTTTGGTTGATTTGTCTTCAAAAAAAGATAAGAAAACACCACTTCATTTTGCGGTAATACGAAATAATAAGGCTATTGTAATTCAATTATTAGAATACAATGCTGACGTCTCATTAAAGGATGCGCAAGGCATGACCCCGGCTGATTATGCTAATAGGCTCGGTTTTGAAGAAATTTATGATTTATTTCAAAATATGAATAAAAAAAGCCGGTAAGACCGTTTAAATGTATTAAATTGGATATTATTTTTATTCTGGCATTGATTCGGAGGCAATAAATAAACTTATAGGAGAAAAAACTAAATGAAAAATAGAGTTATATTGATACTGTTGATATCTATATTTAGTTTGAATTATTGTAGTCAGCGACCAGTATTGGAAAATGATTTAATATTGGAAAAAGGATCGGATACCATCATCATTAAGTTTAATAAGCCTCGAATAGTAATTGATATTACTGTTGGACAAGGAAATGCTTTATTTATAACATGTGAGTATGATCATAAAGTTCAAGTTGAAAGTATTGAAATTACTTCATTTTATGGTTCACTTGAATATTATTCTAATAAGAAATACTCATATTCTCTCCGTACATCAAGTGGAACATATTATGGTGGCTTTAGATTACTAGATAAAACTGATCCAGCTGTTGTTAAAAGAGTAGATTTTAAAGATCCTAATATAGAAATTATGATTGATAATGATATTGAAGAATAGATCAATTATTGAAGCAGGTTTGTAAAGAGTTGCGTTAGAGGTGGGAAATAGAAACAAATTCGAAGCATTTGCAACAACATGTAGTAATATTTTAATAGTGATTAAGTCTCCATATTCAGGATTGAAGGTATATAAGATAGAAAAAGAATCATATCCAAAAAGCTTGACGATTAAAAAAGCTCAAGGAGATAAGATGAAATATAAAAAAAGTATTACAATAGCTATTTTTCTATTGATTATCATCGCAAATCTTTTTATATACAATTATAATAAAGAAAAATCGGTAAATAAATCAATTAGAATATCAAATGAAGAAGAATTGATTGAAATACATGTTGATGCTCTTAGTAATGATGATTTACAAAAATATTATGGGAAAGAAGTTGAAATATTTCTTAAGAGTATAAATGAGAAATATCTTTCATACAATTTTATGGATGAGCCTCCTGGTAAAATCAATGGTTGTTTATTTACTTATGATAAAAGACAAATATACATTTATATAAATACTAAAGAGCGAGAACTTTATAGAATATTTAAAATACCTGATAAATCAAATTGGAAAATTGAAAAATTTTTAAAATTGAAAGTAGAAAAAATAGAAATATTCGAGTTAGATAAAAAGAAGCAATAAATAAATTGTACCAAAATGGTATTCACCTGATGTACAATGATGGTATTCACCTGACACCTTTCTGCTTCCATCCGCGAAGCAGAGATGAATTGAATGCCAGCTTTGCTGTGAACAGAATTGACCATCGACAGGCTTACGGGATTAAATGATAATAAACATATTAAATATAAAAGGTTAAAAATATTGTTTATTATTTTCAATTAGAAAATGATTTGGTGGGACAATGAAAAGCTACATAATGATAATCTTTTTGCTTACTTTTTTTATTAGTTGTACTGAAAATATTTCTAATAGAAATATAGCCGAATATTACTCTTCCATTTACATGAAAATGAATAATAATGATTCTTTAATAACATGGCCTTTTTTAAAGAATTCTTTAAGTGAAAATAATAAAAATGATTATGGTCATTTCGGTTTAAGAAAATCAATATTTAATGATACTTTTGTTTATTCTAATTGTATTAGTATACCTATTGAAAATGATCGAATAATAGTCGCACCGTTTGATTCAAAAATTATAACATACAATTTCAATAAAGGCGGGACAATATATTTTGAAAAAGGTGATGTCACTGTAATTTATGAAAATATAAAACTTTCAAATGAATTTAAAGTGGGTGATAAAGTAAATAGAGGTCAAATTGTCGGAAATGCTAATAATAATATGCATAATATAAATTTATTTTTAAAGCATAATAATAAATACTTAAATCCTGAGTTTTTTTTTAAGTAATATTTTTTGATTTTTTAAGAAAGGCTGGTTAATACTAACACATTACAAAATAGTTAAAAGGAAAATATGTACAATGATGGTATTCACCTGACACATAAAGTTAAATTTATTCTGATTTAGAATGTAATAAAAAAAGCCGGTAGAACCGGCTTTTTTTATTACAAACAATCTAAAATTATTTTTTTCTAAGAAGAGCTTCAACTTTTGTCTGAAGACCAAAAAGATTAAGAAAACCGGATGCGTCTGTCTGATCATAAAGCTCGCTTTTCTCGAAAGATGCAATATTTTCACTATAAAGCGAATATTGAGATTTTCTTCCGACAACCATAGCATGTCCTTTGTAAAGTTTAACCTTGACAGTCCCGGTAACAAATCTCTGTGTTTCGTCAATTAGAGCATCCATTGCTTCTCTTTTTCTCGCAAACCACAATCCGTAATAGATTAATCGTGCATATTCCGCTGCAAGAGAATCTTTCAGATGCTGAGTGTCTTTATCGAGACATATTGATTCAAGATCCCGGTGAGCGGCAAGAAGAACTGTTCCTGCAGGAGTTTCATACACTCCGCGGGATTTAATTCCGACAAGTCTGTTTTCTACAATATCAACACGTCCGACGCCATGATTACCAGCGATTTTATTGAGCTTTTTCATGAGATTTGCGGCAGATAGTTTTTCACCGTTGATTGCAACAGGAATACCTTCTACAAAATCTATTTCGATATATTCCGGTTTGTCCGGAGCTTTTTCAGCTGATTTAGTCAATATGAACATTTCTTCATCTGCTTCATTATAAGGGTCTTCAAGAATTCCGCCCTCATAAGAAATATGCATGAGGTTTCTGTCCATGCTGTAAGGTTTTTTCTTGCTTCCTGGTACCGGAATTCCGTTTTTATCGGCATAATCATAAAGAAGTGATCTCGAATGTAAATCCCATTCTCTCCATGGAGCAATAATCTTAAGATTCGGGGCGAGAGCCTTGAATGTCATTTCAAAACGAACCTGGTCGTTTCCTTTTCCTGTAGCGCCGTGACATACTGCATCAGCGCCTTCTTTCAACGCGATTTCAACCTGTTTCTTTGCAATAACAGGACGTGCAAGTGATGTTCCGAGAAGATATCTGTCTTCATAAATAGCATTTGCTTTGATAGCTTTGAAAACATAATCACGTGCGAATTCTTCCTGAAGATCCTCAATATAGCATTTGCTTGCACCGGTTTTCTTTGCTTTTTCATCAAGTCCGTCAAGTTCCTCTTCCTGTCCGACATCGGCTGCGAAGCAAACAACTTCACATTTATAGTTTTCAAGAAGCCATTTCACTATAACCGAAGTGTCAAGCCCGCCGGAATAGGCGAGGACTACTTTTTTCGCTTCCATAAAAATCTCCTTATTTATTCATAAGAGCGCATATCAGCGCTTTTTGTAAGTGCATTCTATTTTCTGCTTCTCTGAATACAATCGATTTTTGACTTTCGATTACATCTTCGTCGATTTCTTCACCGCGGTGAGCTGGAAGGCAATGCATGACGGAAGCCTTTGGAGCGCATTTGTCGATGAGCTTCATTGATATTTTGTATTTTGCAAAAGCTTTTTTGCGTTTTGCTGCGTCTTTCTCCTGACCCATGCTCGCCCAGACATCTGTGTAAAGATAATCGGATTTTTCTGCAGCTTCTTCTATGTCGCTTGTAACGAGAACGGTTGAACCGTTTTCAGACGCCAGTTTCTCAGCAGTTTTTACAACTTTCGGATCAGGAAAATAATTTTTAGGGCACGCTACAGCAACATTAACTCCGAGATTAGCACCTGTAAGAAGAAGTGAATTTGCAACATTGTTTCCGTCGCCGATAAAGCAGAGTTTCTTGCCGGCAATATTTTTATCATCTTCATACATAGTAAAATAATCAGTAAGAGCCTGACAAGGATGATATGAATCTGTAAGTCCGTTTATAACCGGAATTGATGCATATTCTGCAAGAGTTTCAACTTTTTCCTGACCGAATGTTCTCACCATTATGCAGTCAAGATAACCTGAAAGCACGCGTGCTGTATCGGACAAAGGTTCTCCTCTTCCGAGTTGGATATCAGCGGATGATAGAAATAGTCCGCTTCCTCCGAGCTGATACATTCCGGCCTCAAAAGATACGCGTGTTCTTGTTGAAGATTTTTCAAAAATCATTCCAAGAGTTTTTCCAGGAAGATAGTGATGTTTTTTTCCGGTTTTCTGCATACCCTTTAGATATGCGGCGAATTCAAAAAGAGATAATACTTCCTCTCTGGACAGATCTGTATCCACAAGAAGATCATTTGTTTTAATAGAAGGTATACTTTTTAGAAACATATCAGTCCTCGCTGAATGATTTAAGAGTTTTTTCGAAAATATCAAGTCCTTCAGAGACTTCTTCTTCTGTAATATTCAGAGCCGGAACAAATCTGATGATATTTTCAGAAGTACAATTCATCAAAAGACCGTTTTCAAGAGCTTTTAGAACAAGAGGTCTTCCTTTAAAAGACATTTCAATTCCAATCAAAAGACCCATGCCCCGGATTGATTTTATTCTCGGTTCACTTTTCATGATGTTTTGAATTCTTGAAACAATAATGTCTGAAATTTTATTTATATGTTTCAGAAGAGAGCTGTCCAGCCTTGAAAGAACGGATTTTGCACCTGCGCTTGCAAGATGGTTTCCGCCGAATGTTGTTCCATGAGCTCCGCCCGGGAAATGCTGAACAAGTTCATCTTTTGCATGAATCGCTCCGATAGGCACTCCTCCGGCCAAACCTTTTGCAAGAGTGATTATATCAGGCTCAATGACGTAATGCTGGTAGGCGAATGCTTTTCCAGTTCTTCCGATACCGGTCTGTATCTCATCAACAATCATGATAATCTTTTTATCAGAGCAGATTTTTCTTATTTTTTTAACGAATGTTTCATCAGCTTTTATTATGCCGCCTTCACCCTGAATCATTTCAATAATTACGGCACAGGTATTATCATCCGCCTCTTTTTCAAAGGCCTCAATATCATTAAAGGGAATATGTTTAAAGCCCGGAACTAATGGCCCGAAACCATTATATATTTTCGCCTGAGCAGTCGCTGTCATGCTTCCGAAAGTTCTTCCGTGAAAAGATTTATCGAAACTGATAATTTTATATTTTTCTGGGTTTATCGAAGTTCCATATCTTCTGGAAAGCTTTATTGCAGCTTCATTAGCTTCAGTTCCGCTGTTTACAAAAAGTGTTTTCCCTTTAAAAGATTTTTCGTTTAAAAGTTTTGCGGCTTCAATTTGTTCAAGATTATACAAATGATTCGACGAATGAATTATCTTTTCAACCTGTGACTTTAAAGTTTCTGAGAGTATTGGATCATTATAGCCGAAAGTGTTTACGGCGATTCCGGCGAGAAAATCTATATACTTTTTCCCTTCGTAATCATAAGCTGTAGAGCCTTCACCGTATTTAAAACATACTGGAAGCTTCTCTCCGTAATTTTGAAAAAGATATTTATTGTCTAAGTCTTTTATTTCATTAATTTTCATGATTTTGCTCCGTCTGATTTTCTGAAAATTTTGTTCATTTTTTCATGTTCTTTGTCAGATCGTCGCTTCATTAAACTTATTTTTGCCTGAGAGCGGTAAAAAGGCTGAATAGCCTCCTGTACTCTAATGCCGAATTCTTCTATAAGATGCTGAAACTCTGCAGAAAGATCATCAAGATTCTTTTCTCTTAACCGCAAAGCCTGATATTCTTTATGCTTTTTGTCAATTTCGCTTTTCAGATAATCTACTTCTTTAGATTTTTCTTTCAGAGTGAGTGCAAAATTTTTATTGAGAAGTTTTATCTTCTCTTCATATGTTTTTACGAGAGCTGAAGTTTTTTTCTTCAGTTCTTCCTGTGATTTCTTAAGACATTCAGCCCTTTCTTTGGCTCTTTCTTTTTTTATCACACTTGATATTTTGCTCTTCATTATAAGCATAATTCACCGGATGCTTCGAAAAATAAAGGACTAATATTTTCCCGCTTTGTCTTTTGTCAATACTAATAAATCGGAAATTAATTCTGATCGAAAAAGAATCTTTTTTTAACACCATGTTAATAATTAAAAAAGATTTAAAAAAGTCCTTGCAAAGCTAAGCATTTTTTAAAAGATAGAAAAAAACGTTTCGCGGGAACCAATGTCTAACCGGTCATACCTCGGCGTTAATAAAATATAGATCTTTACAATGAATTTTACGTCGGTTGCAAATATTGCGGGCGGCATCGGACTTTTCCTTCTTGGAATGTTCATGTCTACCGAAGGTTTAAGGATGCTTGCGGGTGATTCTCTGCGGAGAATTTTGTCGCGCTTTACCGGCGGTTCTCTGCGCTCAATTTCCCTTGGTGCAGTCCTAACAGTACTTGTCCAGTCTTCACATGTTACAACTATCGCAACAATAGGTTTTGTAAGCGCCGGCTTAATCACTTTTCAGCAATCACTTGGTATAATTTTTGGAGCAAACCTCGGCAAAACTTCAATCGGCTGGATAATATCTTTACTCGGATTTAAACTTAAAATCGGACTTATAGCAATGATTGCACTTGCTGTCGGCGCCACAATGAAGATTGCTTTTAAAAATTATCTTTCAAAGCTCGGATTTGTCATTGCCGGATTCGGTTTGATATTTATAGGCATTGATTTTCTACAGAACGGAATGAATGATTTCGGATCTCTTTTTTCAATTTCAAACTATATTGATGATTCAATATTTACACGATTTAAACTTCTCGGAATCGGTGTTATAATGACTGTAATTGCCCAGTCCAGCGGTGCCGCTTTGACTATTACCTTAGCAGCAGTACATCTTGGACAGATTTCAGTAGAGCATGCCGCGGCAATGGTAATAGGTCAGAATATCGGTTCAACGTTAACTGCGGCTTTTGCAGCTTTCGGTGCAAGTTCATCAGCAAAAAAAACCGCGTTAGCACATATTTTTTTCAACCTGTTCACGGGAATTATTCTTTTTATTCTTCTTCACCCATTTATAGTATTTATTTCCGGGATATTTTCTTCTGTAATACACGGGGAAGAAGTAATTGCCGTATCACTTTTTCATACATCTTTTAATTTTGTCGGAATTATATTATTTTTACCGTTTATAAAATATTTTTCATCATTTTTATCTTATCTTATTCCGTCAAAAAAATCTTTTACGGAACATCTTGATAAAAACGTTGAAACTCTTCCTGCGGTTGCTGTTGAATCAGCCAGAAGATCAGCACTTGAAATTGTTTCGCATCTATGCACAAAATGTACTCAGATTCTGCGCACGAATGAAATGAGTTTTAATTCATCTGAAATTAAAAATTCTACAGCAAAAATCGCCGAGTTTATGAGCAGAGTGCGGATGCATCAGGGGATCGATTATGAACGAAAACGAAAAATTTCACTGCTTCATGCGGTTGAACATATTGACTATGTAACAGATTGCGCCGATGAAACAGAAACATGGAAAAACCTCCAAAGATATGATTTGCTTAAAAATCTCCGTGAAGATCTGGCGGCAGAACTCGATAAAATAATTCTTTGGATAAACAATAAAGATGAAAAATATAATGCCAAATCAATTGAAAACGTAAGTGAGCGCATGATAGAATCAAGGAAAAGAGTTCGCGCCAAGATACTTGAAAGTCTTTCAAAAGGCGAAATCGAATCTGAAGATGCTTTTCGGCAGATCGAAGCTTTGAGATGGCTTGAAAGACTTACTTATAGAATATGGCGTTCAGTGTATTATCTCATCGATTAGCATATGATCTCTGTAACAAAACAGAGACCTATATATAGAATTTATTTTTTTAGATAAAGGAGTTATATAATGGATTTGATGAATTCATTTTATGAAAGGGCAAAGACCCTGAACAAGACGATTCTTTTTCCGGAAGGAACTGAATCCCGTACGATTAAGGCTGTTAGTGAAATTGCGCAGAAAAAAATAGCGAAACCGGTTCTTCTGGGTGATGAAACTGCAATCAAGGCCAAAGCTTCTTCTGAGGGTGTATCCCTTGAGGGTGTTGAGATAATAAATCCGGTTAAGGATTCAAGATATGAAGAATATTCCAATAAATTTTTTGAGATGAGAAAAGCAAAGGGAATGACTATCGAGAAAGCCCGCGAAACCTTGAAAGATCCGATTTACTTTGCGACTATGATGATACAGTCAAATGCCGCAGACGGACTCGTTTCCGGCGCTGAACATTCAACAGCGGATACCATCAGACCGGCTCTGCAGATAATCAAAACAAAACCTGGAATCAGTGTAGTATCAGGATGTTTCATCATGTATGTTCCGAATTCAACTTTCGGTGATAACGGACTTTTCGTTTTTGCGGATTGTGCGGTCAATCCGGATCCGTCAAGCGAACAGCTTGCTGAAATCGCAATATCATCAGCGGAAACTGCGAAAGCTCTTTGTGATATGGAGCCTCGTGTTGCGATGCTTTCTTTTTCGACTAAAAAAAGCGCCGATCATCCAAATGTAGATAAAGTTATAAAGGCATTTGAAATAGCAAAAGAAAAAGTTCCTTCACTTGAAATCGACGGAGAACTTCAGGCCGATGCAGCTCTCGTTGAGTCAGTTGGACAGAAAAAATCTCCTGGCAGTAAAGTTGCCGGAAAAGCAAATGTCCTCATTTTCCCTGATCTTCAGAGTGGAAACATCGGATATAAGCTTGTTGAGCGTCTAGCAAAGGCCCATGCAATCGGACCTTTTCTTCAGGGGCTTAATAAACCTGTGAACGATCTTTCGCGCGGATGCAGTGTTCAGGATATTATAGATGTAACCGCTGTTACGGCGATTCAGGCAGCTGGGAAATAGATTATAATAATTGGAGATAGATAATGATAATACTAAGTATTAATTCGGGCAGTTCTTCGCTGAAGTTCATGCTCTACAATTACACGAAAAAAGAAACCATTTCAACAGGAATTGTTGAACGCGTAGGTATGGAAAGAAGCTTTATTGAATTTACATGCAGAGATAAGTGCAAGGTTAAGATAGAACATAACTGTCCGAATCATGAAGTTGCGATAGAACTTATGATGAAGACGATGACTAATCCTGAATATAATATTCTTCAGTCAGTTGACCAGATAAAGGCCGTTGGTCATAGGGTTCTTCACGGCGGTGATGTAATCAAGCAGTCAGTTATTATTGATGACGAGATAATGAAAACATTTAAAAATCTTATTGATCTCGGTCCGCTTCATATGCCGCCTAACATAACAGGAATTGAAGCTGCTAAAGCGGTAATGCCGGATGTTCCGCATATGGCAATTATGGATACGGCATTCCATCAGACTATGCCTGCGCACACATATATGTACGCGCTTCCTTATGAATGGTATGAAAATCATAAGGTTAGAAGATACGGTTTTCACGGGACAAGCCATCTTTATGTTTCCAAAAGAGCTGCTGTTCTTCTTGGAAAAGAACCTAAAGATACAAATGCCGTAATTCTTCACATAGGAAACGGTGCTTCGGCGTGTGCGATAAAAAACGGAAAGTGTTATGACACAAGCATGGGTCTTACACCGCTTGAAGGTCTGATTATGGGAACACGCTCCGGAGATTTCGACGCGGCTGTTGTAGAATACATTATCGGAAAAGAAAATCTCTCTCCTGCAGAAATGAACAATATTCTCAACAAGAAAAGCGGACACATTGGAATAACAGGTAAATATTCCGACAGACGCGATTTGGTCGACAATGCGGAGAAGGGCGACAAACGCTGTCAGCTTGCGATTGATATGGAATGTTACCGTTTGAAAAAATACATAGGTTCATATATCGCGGGACTTGGCGGAGCAGACGCTCTTGTTTTTACTGCAGGTGTCGGTGAAATGAGCCCGATAATAAGAGAAAAAGCTCTGGAAGGACTTGAGTGTCTCGGGCTGAAACTTGACAAAGAAAAAAACAAAATCTGCAGAAACAGAAACGCAGAATTTGAAATCAGTGCATCTGATTCAAAAATCAAAATATTTGTAATTCCTACAGATGAAGAAATTGTTTTCATAGAAGACGTTGTTGCGCTTCTTCATGGAACATACAAAGATCCAGCTGAATATATTTATTCTTTTCAGAAGAAAGAATATGTTAATGAACAGAGAAAATCTGCATTTGAAGAAGATATTAAAGAAAAACCGGATCTCAAAAAGATTGCGGTTTATCCCAAATAAATGAAAGATTCCATAAAAAATTACTATCTCGAAGAAGCTGAAGATATTTTTGAAAGACTAGGCGAGGCACGTTATCGTGCCCGCCAGCTTTTTTCATGGCTTTACGCGAAAAATGTATCATCATTCGATGAAATGAGCAATTATTCAAAAGATCTTAGATCAAAATTGACTGAGGAATTTTCTGTATCTCCTTTGATACTTGAGGAAAGACTGCTTTCAAAGATAGACGGAACTGAAAAATTTTTGTTCAAAACCGAAGACGGGCACTTTATTGAATCGGTTCTTCTCCGTAATGAGGCAAACGATGATGGACGATTGACTATATGTATTTCAAGCCAGATAGGGTGCGCAATGGGATGTACCTTCTGTTCAACCGCAAAGATCGGTTTTATACGCAGCCTTTCCGTTGCAGAAATTCTTGATCAGATAATTCATGTCAGAAGAGCTACCGGGCTTTTGAATAATAACATAGTTTTTATGGGAATGGGTGAACCTTTCAATAATTATGACAATGTGATTAAAGCCGCTAATATAATGAATTACAGCTTCGGTTTTCATATATCGGTCAGAAAAATTACAATTTCAACATGCGGTATTCTTCCTGCAATCAAGAGATACGTAAATGAAAAACACCTTTTCAATCTTGCAATTTCTTTAAATGACAGCGACCCGGCATTGCGTAAAATAAACATGCCTGTTGAGAATAAATATCCGATTAAAGAGGTAGCCGATTTTATAAATAAAAATCCCGCTGCGGGATATAACCGTATGACTCTTGAATATGTCATGAGAAAAGATAATATCTCAAAGAAAAACGCAGAAGAAATAAAGAAACTTTTTAAGTTTGCACACGTGATGCTTAATTTAATACCGCTTAATTCTCCAGAATGTCCGGATAAAAAAGATATTGAAAAATTTATGCAGTATTGTTCGATCATGAATATTCCCATAATTGTAAGAAAATCGCTAGGTTCTGATATTTCCGGAGGATGCGGTCAGCTTGCAGGAAAAAAATACACCGGCGGATCCGGTGAAATAATTGAGGTATAATGAATTTTATTTTTGCACTTTTAAGTTTTATTAAACGTCATAAAATTCTGGTATTTGTTGTCATTCCTTCGTGTATTTTTCTTTTATTTTCGGCTTATGCCGCATTTGTCTACGTGCAATGGCGAAGTGACAGGCCCCTTGCGCTGGACCGGCTTGCAAAATACAAACAGCTTATTGACAGAACCGAAGATATCAACCGCGGGCTTGTTTATTCTGCTTCGGATATTGATGTCGGCAAAAAGGTTGTCGAAG
Organism: Spirochaetota bacterium; assembly: GCA_029554345.1. Taxonomy (GTDB): domain Bacteria; phylum Spirochaetota; class UBA4802; order UBA4802; family JAFGJZ01; genus JAKJGA01. The sequence continues at coordinate 68,078 of JAKPJF010000182.1, forward strand.
TCCCGAGCAGAATCTATGACAGAAACGGGGAAATCATAGGTGAATATTTTAATCAGAAACGCGAACTTATTCCTTTTAATTCAATTCCGAAAGATATTATAAATGCCGTTGTAGCAAGCGAAGACAGGGATTTCTACAAACATAAAGGTATTAATCCAAAAGGTATATTTAGGGCAGTTTTGAAAAATGTTTTCAGTTTGAGTTTTTCGCAAGGCGGAAGTACTGTTACCCAGCAGCTGGCTAAAAACTTTTTTACCGATATGGATAAAAGTATAAAGCGAAAGATATATGAAGCTTTTTGTGCATACGAAATTGAAAAGCTGTATGATAAAGATGATATTATGTCGATGTATCTTAATCTAATATATTTCGGAAACGGCGCCTATGGAGTAGAATCGGCATCAAAAATGTTTTTCGGAAAAAGCGCTATAGAATGCAATACTGCTGAATGTGCTATGATAGTTTCAACTATTTCAAACCCGCTTTATTATTCACCGATGAATAATCTGAACAATTCCGTAAAAAAAACAAATGTTATACTGTATTCACTTGCAGATGCTGGATTCTTTTCTGAAAAAAAAGCGGATTTTCTTTATAAGGAATTTCTTAATAAATGGGATGTTAAGTTTAATAATGACGGAAAAGCTCAATCCTCGCTTATTGCTTCTTCCGGAATGAGTATGTATAGAATAAACAGAGCACCATATTTTAACGAGTATGTCAGAAGAATAATCGTTGAAAAATTCGGTGAGGATTCGCTCCGTTCAGGCGGACTTTCCATTTATACAACAATAGACGGAAGAAAGCAGGATATCGCACGTAATGCACTTGTTGACGGTGTATCAAGACTGCGTTCCGGCTATTCCGGAAAATATCCTGAAGCTGTGAGCGGTGCCCTGGTTTCAATAAATCCTTCAACCGGTGAAATTATTTCATATGTGGGCGGATTTGAATTTAATTCAAAGAATCAGCTTGATCTCGTAAGCCAGAGCCGGCGCCAGCCCGGTTCGTCATTTAAGCCGCTTGTGTATTGTGCTGCTTTTGAAGATAAAGATATTACACCTGCAACAATAATTAAAGACGAAAAAGTTAAATTCGGAAAATATTCTCCGGCAAATTATAGCGGAACATATTCGGGAGATGTAACAATTCACCAGGCTCTTGTCCGTTCGATTAATACAATTGCCGTCAAAGTTCTTGATAAAACTGGATATTCTACTGTAAGAAAATATATTCAGGATTCTCTGGAATTATCAGGTTCAGAAACTGATAAGCGGTTTCAGAAAACTTTATCAATGGCACTTGGCACTTATGAGCTTTCACCGCTTGAAAATGCTACACTTCATGCCGTTATTGTCAACGGCGGCGATTTTGTAAAACCATGGGGAATAAAATCAGTTAAGGATTTTAACGGAAATATGGTTTGGAACGCAGAAGAAGAAGAAAAAACATATATAGAGAAGAAACGCAATTCACTTGGGAAAATTATTTCACCGCAAGCTGCCGCAGTAACAGTAAATGTTTTGAGGTATGTATTGAAAAAAGGCGGTACGGGTCAATATGTAACATCTGCTTACAGAATTGATTTTCAGGCAGCAGGCAAGACGGGAACTTCAACCAATTACAATGATGCATGGTTTGTAGGATATACTTCGGATTCTGTAACTGCTATTTGGATGGGAAACACCAAAGGAGCTATATCTCTCGGACGCGGCAAAAGCGGAGGTTCGCTTTGTGCTCCGGTCTGGGGCAGATATATTTCAGCAGCATGTTCTGAAGAAAAACCATCTGATTTTATTATTCCCGAAGACGGAATTTCGCAGCAGACGATATGTCTTGACAGCGGAAAAGTCCCGAAAGATAATGCCTTTTGCCCTGAAACCGCAACTGATGAATTATTTTTAAGCGGAACGGAACCCGGAGAATATTGTGAAATCCATTCCGATTCAGCATCTGAACCTAAAAAGATTGTTTCTGAGGAGTAGCTAACATATGAATAGATTTTTATTATTGCCGGCACTTCTTTGTATCAGTTATTTCACATGGCCTGTTAAAAGCGGCCGTGTCACTTCAAGTTTTGCTGAATTCCGACCCGACCATCTTCATGACGGGGTTGATATGATCAGCTCTTCATATGATGTATTTCCGGTTGAAGACGGTGAACTTCTTTATATGTGGAATAAAGATCTTTTTCCTTTTGATGATTATACCGGCAGCGGCAATTATAAATTTATTTCACACAATGCATTTATTTCTCAATATCTGCATCTTGATGATTCTTCCAATAGCGCAAAAAAAGCTGTTACTTCTGAGCCGATCGGAAAATATGCAAATACCGGAAGAAGTTTCGGTAATCATATTCATTTCTGCATTATTCAGCCGAAAGACTGGGCTAGTATAAATCCGTTTACATTAGCTCAGCCGATTGAAGATAAACGCCAGCCGGTAATTTCGGATATTGCTTTTGATATTGACGGAAAGATTATGATTGTGAAAGACAAAACAACTGTCAGGCTTACAAAAGACAGACCGCTCTTAATAAAAGCATTTGATGAGATAAACAAAGGTGACCGTCACGGACTTTACGCATTGAAGGTTTATCATAACAGCAAAATTATCCTGGATATCAAATTTGATAAAATCGTATCAAAAGACGGTCAGCTTCTATTATCAGGAAGAAAATTCGAGGATATATTTAATTCTTCTTTTTATCTAGTCAGCGGAATAAAATGGAACAATGGTGAAAATTCTTTTTCCGTAAGGGCTCTTGATTATTCCGGTAATGAAACAGTAAAGGATTTTACTCTTATTGCAAATAAAGAATTCTGATATGGGAAATTCTATTTCAAAATACAGAAGAATGCGTAAAATAAAGCAGAATGACATGGCTAAAGCCATGGGAGTAACCCCGTCATACTTATGTAAAATAGAAAGAGACAGCATAGATGCACCTGAATCATTTAAAAAAAGCTGTGCTGAATATCTTGAGGTAGAATTAAACGTTCTTTTTTCTCCTTCCAAAAAGGTTATTGTCGAATCTGATTCAAACATGGTTTGGAATGAAAGGACAAAAAAGGGGATTACTCAAAGAGAACTCGCAGCTATGCTTAAATGTTCTCCATCTTATCTTTCAAAGATTGAAAAAGGTGAAATTGATCCGCCGCATGAGTTTAAAAAAGAATGTGCTAAAATATTCAGGAAAAAAACTGATAAACTTTTTCCGGATTTTGACGGAGCAGCAGGGTGAACGGTTTTCCAGAGTATTTTTATTTTATTCTGCCAATTTTATTTTTTTTATCAGCATTTTTTTCAGGCTCTGAAACAGCTCTTTTTTCTATCGGTAAGGCCGATATATTCAGAATGTCTAACGGTACAGCCAAAGAAAAAAAAATATACCGCATTCTGGTTTCTCCCGAAAAAGTTTTAATTTCACTGCTTTTGTGCAATCTGCTTGTAAACATATCCGTATCAACAATAATTGCAGAGATATGTATTGATTTTTCTCCGAAGTATGGACATTATTTCGCTATGCTTATAGCAACTCCCTTAATCATAATATTCGGCGAAATAATGCCGAAGGTAGTAGCAATAAACAACAGCCTTCGGTTTGCAAAAGCCGTTATATCACCTTTTCATGTTTTTCATTTTATTGTAACACCTATAAGGTTTCTTATTCTCGGCATAATGCATTCAGTAATAAAAATACTGAAAATTGATTTTTCTGAAAGCGTTAACATTACAGAGGGTGAAATTGATGCGGCGCTTGATATAAGCAAAGATGACGGAGCCTTACAGCCTGCGGAAATTGAATTTATCCGCAATGTAATCAAACTTTCCAAAAAAACAGCTCAAAGTATAATGATTCCGCGGAATGAAATAACTGTAATCGAATACGGTACAAGTATTGAAAAAGCGATGCAGATTTTTATGAAAAAGAAATTCATGAGAATTCCGGTTTTCAAGGATAATATAGACAATATAGTCGGTTTTATTGATTATAGATATCTTCTTCCGTATCACTACGGATTGAAAAAAGCAAAAAATATAAACAAACTTCTTACACCTCCGAATCATTTTCCGTCTACAAAGGAATTGTCGTCACTTCTTCATTCATTTATCGAAAAACGCATTCAAATGGCTGTTGTAGTCGATGAATACGGCGGAACGATGGGGATTGTAACTCTTTCCTCCATGATTGCTGAAGTAATGGGTGAAAAATTTTCTTTATCAAGGGAAGAAATAAAACCGGAAGTCCGTTCATGTGAAGGAATTTCGGTAATAACCGGAGATATGCAGATTGTTGATTTCAATTCAGAATTTGCCGAATCTATTAAAACAGATGACAGTGAAACTATTGCGGGCTTTATAATAGAAAAACTTGAGAGACTCCCTTTTAGAGGAGATGTTGTCGCTATAGATAGACATATTCTGAGAGTAAGAAGTGTCAGAAGAAAGAGAATTGAAACTATTGAAGTGCTGGAAAAAGTAAATGATTGAATTAATATACGAAATTGCAATTCTCTGCTTTGTCCTAATGTCTTTTTTCTTTTCTGCGTCAGAAACTGCGGTGATGTCGGCGAATAGACTTCATCTCAAATCTCTTTCAGAAAAAAGAAAATTCGGTGCCTTGATGGCTTTGAAGATAATAGAAAAATCTGAAAATGCTATTGCCGCAATTCTTATTGGTAACAATATTGCGAATATCGGAACTACGGTTCTTGTTGCTTATGTTGCAAATACTTTTTACCAAACTGAACCTGAAGAATTATTTGTTATATCAGCTGTACTTACCATTTTTCTTTTGCTTTTCGGTGAAATAACACCGAAAATATTTGCTCGTGCTAAAACTTCTTTTTTTATATGTTCTTTTTCTTACGTTATCAATGCTGTTATAACGGTTTTAAAACCTCTGGTTTTTATATCATTATCTTTGTCATCTATAGCAAAAAGATTATTTAAAACGTCTACGGATAAATCATTTCTGCGTTCTCGTGAAGAAATTGGTCTCTTTTTTAAAATCGGGGAACAGACCGGTGTGATAAAACGCGATTACAAAGAGTATGTTGATGAAATACTTCAGATGAATGAAGTTATGGTTAAAGAAATAATGACTCCAACCATTGATATAGTTTCAATAGAATCCGGGGACAGCATAAAAGACGTTGTCCGCATGATTGATAAAACTCATTTTTCTAGAATTGCCGTCTATGAAAAGAGGGTGGATAATATTATTGGATATATTAGTTTTAAAGATTTGTTTTTGAATCCGACTTCAATAAAAAGCGTTATTAAACCTGCAATTTATGTTCCTGAAACAAAATTAATTTATGAACTTTATCACGAATTTTTAAACAATGGAATAATGATGGTTTTTGTTGTTAATGAACACGGAGCTGTAACAGGACTTGCGACAAGAGAAGATATTGCCGAAGAAATATTCGGTGAAATTCAGACTAGAGAACACGAGTCCAAGGATTTTGTTTCAGAAATTACAAAAGGGAAATACCTGGTAGATGCTTCCCTTGATATTGACATCTTTGAAAAGATATTTTCTTTGAAAATTGACAAAAGAAATTATGACACAGTAGCAGGTTTTATAATGTGGCTTTCCGGAAAAATTCCTAAAACCGGAGAGAAATACATATATGAAGGATGCGAAATTACTATCAGTGAATCAGATAGCAGATCGATAAAATCAGTTACTGTAAGGAAGCGTACATCTTAGTTTTTTATTGCATAAAGATATGCCACTTTCCGCGCTTGATGCTTTTTATAAATTCTTTTTCTGTATTTAGAACCGATATTTTTTTTGACTCTATTCCGTCATAAAATAAAACAAAATCAAATATTTTATTGCTGCCGTTCTGTGATGCAAAAGTTTTAGCAATTCCGTTTGCTGTAAGCATTTTTCTTCCCGCAACATTTTCCATTATAAAAGGTATGCCTGATCCGTTATTTGCTGTTTCATATGATTTATAAACCAGCTCAGTGCAGACAAGAGCAGAATCTGTTAAAAAATTAAAATCGAAATCATAAGGTCTGCCGCTGTAATGGTAGGCTTTTATGATTGCTTTTGCTATTTCATTCTTGGGGAGTTTTGGCCTCAAAACGGCAATTGAATCACAGTCTGCAGAATGTTCTAGTGATGTGAAAAGTACACCCTCGCTTATTGCTTCAATAACACTGCGCTCATAACCTGATTCATCGGGTTTAAGTGAGGTTGAATAGGCGGAAGGATATTTATTTTTTAGCAATAATTCCAAATCGTTATAATTTCCATTTTCAAGAACATCGGAAATATTATCATCAAAATATTTTTTTCTCTGTTCAGCTGTTCCGATAAAAATTGCCGCATGTGTCCAGAAACCCGGAATGCCGGCATTAGTTAAGTACCATTCCCTCCTTTCGAGTAAAATGTCACCCGGCAACAAATTACTTTTAATCTGTTCAATCTGTTTTTTTGAAATAAGATTTTTGTTATGACGTAATATTTTAATATCACCGGCAGTTTCAGAAATATTTTTCTGCACAGGAAAAATAGCTTTTTTAAATCCTTCTTTTATTATCAGCAATGAATTTTTGGCGGTAAGAATTTCTCCTTTCCCTTTGCCGGCATTCCATAAATATTTAGAATCTTCATCCATTGCTGAGATAAGAAGTTTATTTTTTGGTATTTCATAATTAAGTGAAAGAGAATTATATGCAGCAAACTCAGTAGCCGTCATCACATTCAAATAATTGAATTTAAGTTTGGAATATAATCCTGAAGGAAAACCTTCTTCGGGAATTTTATCATTTAGAATGGTATGAAATGCAGTGTCTTTTTCCATTTCAGTTATGAATTCAAGAGCAAAACGGTATTTTGTCAGAAAAATAGCCTTTTTAATATGGAAAATTCTTGATTCAGAATATCTGGAATAAGTCTTAATTGTTTTTAGTTCGTTTTCTAATGATTCAATTGTAAAAAAATAATCAAGAAAAGAAGTCCATACCGATTTCAGCCAAATTCTTTTACTTTCTGCCGGCAGTTCTGATTTTTCTGATTTATCAGATAAATCATCGGAATTGCTGTTTTTAATAAAATTTATAATTGAATACATTCCATTTCGTGAAACTAAAACAGTATTTTCGGCGGAATTGAAAAGTGATTCATAATTTTTTTCAACGGCTTGAGCAAATAAACCTGACTGGTGATTATAGGTAAATATTAAAGTTAAAAGAATTAAGTATTTCATCTTTATTTCTCCTCATTCTATGGATTCAAAATATTTGACTGCCTCATCTTCAACAAACTTAGGTGTTGAAGATGAAGATACTATCTGAATAGACTCGGCATTTCCCAGAACTTCAGAAATCTTAAGCAGTTCTTCTGTAGAAGAGGCAAAATATGTATTTTTATTTATTTTGTGAAGATTATTAAACAGCTTCATGGCATTTGAAGATTCTTTATCGCCTAAAACAACAGTAGCATCAACTTTAGTCTGAAGTTCAATCGCCTGTTTTTCTCTTTGATCTGTTATAGAGCAAATCGAATCAAATATCTCTATTTGAGTGTCAGGAAGATATTTTTTTGCCAATATTTCGGTTTTTGCAAGGAGATCTCTTGAGCTTGTTGTTTGAGAGCAGATAAAAACTTTTTTATTTATTAATGAATCTCTATTATTTCTAAAAAAAATATCTGCAAGATTTTCATCTTCAATAACATCGGAATTTTCTGCATAACTGAGAAGAGATTGAACTTCGGGATGATTTTTTTTACCTGTTATAATGATGTGAAATCCTTCTTTTGATTTTTCTAATATTTTATTTTGAAGATTTTTAACCTTAAAACAAGTTAAATCAAGTACTTCGTGATGTTTTCTTATTTCTTTCTCTGTAAATCTATTGATTCCGTGAGTTCGTATAACTACTACAGATTCAGAATCAATTGCAGAATAATCGCTTGTTGTTTGAATTCCTAAATCCGATAGATACGATATATACCGGTTATTGTGAATAAGTTTGCCGATTATTACCAATTTCCTTTTTTTATTTTCATTCATCAGGTTATTTTCTGCAGTTTTCACTCCGGGACAAAAACCTGATAATTTCGGGATACATACTTTCATAAAACCTGCTAAATAACTTTAAAAAATATATTGATGCATTATTTTTGTATTGCAAATAATAATGCAATATTAATAATAATAGTTAAGCTGAATTTTTTGAGCAATTTCATACGGGTTGGTTAGATGGATTTTCCGAACAATATAAAAAAACCTTTTTTGCTGTTTTTAGCATTTTTTTTCTGCTTATCATGCGGACATAGTAAAAATAATGAACTTTTACAGACAATGGATAAAATAGTCTCTGTAATAGAATCAAGTTTAATTATTGCTGAAAGAAATGCTGAAAATCTCGATAACGTTACGGAAGTTCTTCTTTTAACATCAGAGAATTATAATCTGAATATTTCCTCAATGGACGAATCAACCGGCGGAAATTACCGCTTTTTTAATAACACTCAGTATTATAAATTTAAAAATGACGGCAAGGCCGCTATTGCAACAAGCGGTTTTGTTCCTGTAAATGATGATATTAAGAAAAAAATGCTTCTTCTTGAAAATACTCAGACAGAAATGATAAAAGCGCAGAAATTAACACCTTTTTCTGCCCAGTCATGGATAATGACAGGTGATCCGATAGCTTTAACATATCCTTATAAGGATTTAATGTCCGGAATTAAACCAAAACTTGATATGCGTCAAATGTTTTGGTGGAATATGATTTCTGAAAAAAATAATCCTGAAAAAAAAGTAATGTGGTCGCCTGAGCCTTACGGGAGTCTTGTAGGCAATGGCTGGATAATTATGGCTATATCTCCAATTTATACTGAAAAGGGTTTTATCGGAGGAGCATCGGTTGATATTAGAATTAAAGATTTAGCGGATTCAACGATTTCAAACAAAGATGAAATTTTGATGTTGGTTTCACAAAAATCTCTGGTTATTTCAAAATCTTTGGGGGCAACAATTTTTTCTGACATAAATGAGGTAGGTTTAATTTATTATTTAGATCAGCTTTCCAATCATCCTGTAACAAACGAAGAGTACAAGCTTTCTTCTCAAAAGAATTCCCCCGAATTAAGGAAGCTTGCAGAGAATATACAATCTACAAAACCTTTTGATTTCGAATACAAGGGGAAAAGATTCAAATGCTATTCGAAAAAATTGAAAGGTCCCGATCTTTATTTACTTGGATTTATTGAGGAGTAAGTAATTGAATTTCCGCCGAAAAGTTATTATCGGATATGTTATGGTTATTTCTGTTTTTACAGTCTTGACTATAGCAAATGTCCTGTATCTTGACTATAATTCGGATAATATCAACGAAATTCTTGAAAAGAAGCTTAGAACAGAAAAAAGTTTTAATGACGCTATTTTAATAGTGAATACGCTTCATGCAGAGATTTGGGATATCATCTTATTCGAACAGGAAAAGAAAAATCAGAACATTGAAGATTTGGATTTCAAGGCAAAACTTTTTTATGATTCAATTTACGATTTAATCCGTGATTATCCCGAAAAGAAAGAATTCTTCAAAGATATAAATTCTAATTTTATATTATATTATCAGGTCGGCATTGGTCTCGCAAAATCACCTTACGGTAATATATATTTACAGAAGGATTCAACACAAAAGTTTAAAGAAAATAAGGATATTTTAATTTCTCTTTTAAACCGTTCTGTTGTAAATTCAAAATCAGAACTTGAAAGCTCTCTTATACATTTGAAAAAGAGTTCAATGATTGCTCTTGTAATAAGCATAACAATTGCCATATTCGCTATTATCGGTGCAATCATAATGTCAATAAAAATATCGGGCAAGCTCATCCATCCGATATATGTACTTCTTTCTGCTATGAAAAAATTTGAACAGGGAGATCTTTCGGCTCACATTGATGCATGCAGCAATGATGAAATCGGAATGCTCTCCAATGCTTTTAATGTTATGGCAACATCTTTACGCGAATACATGGTTAAAAGAGAAGAGCTTTTGAGTGAGCTTGAATTTAAGACGATTAATCTTGAACGTGAAATAAGGGAAAAGGAAATAGCTCAGCATGCCCTTAAAGCAAATGAAAATGAATTAAGAGGCATTATTGAATCAATGCCGATGGCGCTGATTGTAGCAGATAAGATCGGTAGAATAATATATAAGAATAATGTATTTCAAAAAAATATAGAAATTGATTTGGATATACAATCTGTTCAGCAGCTTTGGGAATCGATAGCAGCCAGAAGCGGAAACCGTAAAATAAGAAATTTGTGGGAAGGTTCATATTCGATTTATCTTAAAACTGGATACTTCCGACCTGTGGAGATGTGTTTCCATGATTCTGTTAAAAAAACTTATTTTGAATTATATTATGCCAATCTTTCTACAGGCGGAATATATTTAATAAATGATATTTCTATTCAAAAACTTACAGAAGAAGAACTTGCGGATGAAAGAGAAAGACTTGCGGTAACATTGAGAAGTATAGGTGATGCGGTAATAAGTACGGATATTAATGCTAATGTCGTTTTCATGAATTCAATAGCTGAAAAATTAACAGGATGGACAAGCCAGGAAGCAAAAGGTCTTCCAATAAAAGAAGTATTCAACATTATCAATGAAGTTACAAGATCGGTTGTGGATTCGCCGGTGTTGAAAGTTCTTGAAACAGGACAAATTGAAGCATTATCAGGAAATACCATTCTTATATCAAGATACGGCAATGAAATTTCCATTGCAGACAGTGCCGCCCCGATACTTGACAGAAGAAGTCAGATAATCGGAGTAGTTTTGGTTTTTAGAGATGTTACAGAAAAGAAAATTCTGGAAGAAGAAATATTAAAGAAACAGAAACTTGATTCTCTCGGTGTTCTCGCCGGTGGAATCGCACATGATTTTAATAATATTCTTACAGCAATAATGGGAAATATAAATCTTTCACGCTTAAACAACTCACTTGACGAATTGACAGTTAAATATCTTACCGAAGCGGAAAATGCTACAAAAAGGGCAAGTCATTTAACCCAGCAGCTTTTGACATTTGCAAAGGGCGGAATACCGATAAGAAGAACCGGTGATATAAAGTTATTACTTGAGGAGTCTCTTGAATTTTTGCTCAGAGGTTCAAATATCCGTTATGTCTTCGAGGCCGAAGAAAATCTTTTTACTGTTTCATATGATGATTCGCAGATCAGCCAGGTTTTTAACAATCTGATCATTAATGCAAGGCAGGCTATGCCTGGCGGCGGTGTATTAACTTCCAGAATTGAAAATTATGAAGCTATTAATGAAACGCTGACCGATATAAAAGACGGAAAATACATAAGAATTTCTTTTGTTGATCAAGGCCGGGGAATATCTCCTGAAAATGTTTCAAGAATATTTGATCCTTATTTTACAACAAAAGCAGACGGTCATGGTCTTGGACTTGCAACTGTTTATTCAATTGTAAGAAAACATGAAGGCGGCATACGTGTAATATCAGGCGAATCAAGCGGAACAACTTTTATGGTTTTTCTGCCTTCATCAGATGATCCTGTTCAAAAATCAATCATTTCCAAGGAAACAAGCAATTTCGTTCATGAAGGGAAAGTTCTCGTTCTTGATGATGATATACAGGTTAGGGAAACGGCTTGCATGATTCTCACAAGAATCGGATATCAAGTTGATACTATCGATTCTTGTGATGAAGCTGTAATCAAGTTTAAGTCGTCAAAAGAATCTGGTCAAATATATAAATTCGTAATATTGGATATAACTATTCCTGGAGATCACGGTGGTTTGTATGTTCTTGAAAAAATACGCGATATTGACCCGTCTTCAATTGCAATAGTTTCAAGCGGATATTCAAACGACCCAATAATGGCTGATTTTAAAAGTTATGGATTTAACGGTATAATAGTAAAACCTTATACAATAGAGATGGTAAAAGATGCTATTGAATCCGTTTTGCAGAGTAAAATATATAGTTGATTTATACCCCGAATAAGTCTATAATTTATTATGTTCATGAAAGTAAAGGCATATTTATATCCGGTTAGGTATAAGTATTTCTTTTCATGGATTTATTAGATTTGTAACAATATATAATTACTAATGTCTTATAATAAATCAGAAGAGGTAAATGATGAAAAAAATAATTTTTGTTATCTCAACTCTCCTGCTTACAAGCGGGATTATTTTTTCACAGAATATGCGTGATTCTATTTTTAATGCAGTTAAGGATCAAAAAAACCGTGATGCAAAGACTCTTGAAGAGACTAAGAAGCAGGTAGATGAAATCCGGAAACAGATTATAGCAGAAAATAAAAAATTTCAGGTAGGAATTACCTGGGCGATTAAACAGAATATTTCAAAAATTACCGGAGATAAGCCACTTCCGAATATTCCAAAACCTAAACCGAAACCCAAACCTGTTCAACCGATCGACAATCCCAAGCCTGTTCAGCCCGTGGAAAAGCCGAAACCTTCTGAACCGATTGTATTACCTAAACCAGGAATTAATGATAAACCGGTAACACCAGAAAAACCTGTTACTCCGCTTAAGCCTGATCCTATACCGATTATTCCTGTACCTATTATCTCTGTTGATCCTAACCAATCAGCATTTAATTGGCGCGATAAGGGAATGCTGACTCCAATCAGATTTCAGGGACTATGCGGAAGTTGTTGGGCTTTCGCCGCTATGGCGGTTTACGAAAGTGTTTATTTAATTAATTATAAAACAGCACTTGATTTGTCTGAACAATATATTGTTGATTGCGCTGTATTGTCTGACGGCCGTGATGCAGGCAGTTGTGACGGCGGTTCTTATTGGAGTGTTTTTGCATTTCTACTGGATAACGGGGCAGTTGAAGAAAAAATGAAACCCTACAAAGCAAAAAATTCTTCATGCGGAGGAGTTCTTACATCAAAATACCGTGTTGTTGAATGGAAAGCCATAAATGATGGAAAATTCCCAACTGTTAAGCAAATAAAAGAAGCTGTAGCGAAATATGGTCCTGTTGCCGCCAGTGTAAAAGTTACACCGGCATTTCAGGCTTATACCGGCGGAATATTTGATGAATTTGCAAAGGTCAGCAATCAATATGATACAAATCATGCGATAGTTATAGTCGGATGGGATGATTCAAAAAAATCTTTTCTCATAAAAAATTCGTGGGGTGAAGATTGGGGAGAGAAAGGTTATATGTGGATTGAGTATGGATGCAATAATATCGGTCGCGGTGCATCTTATATAACGGTAGGTAAATAGAATGAAGTATCTTCTTTTAATTTTTTTTGGTATAATGGTATCCTGTGCTTCCGATACTCGAATAATTAAAATTGGTGATAAGGAGGATACTGTTACATTAAATAACGGAGAAACAATATCATTGTCTGTTAAGTCTCAGCTGTCAACCGGATATAAATGGTCTGTTGAAAAAAAGCCGGATGTCATAGAGATTGTTTCTGAAAATGAAGTGATTACTGACGATACTCGATTGGCAGGCGGATTTGATTATCAGATTTTTAAAATAAAAGCAGTAAAATCCGGTCAAGGTGAAATTGTTCTACAATATTATCAACCATGGAAAAAAGAAGAGAATCCTTATAAAGACAAGAAAATTAAAATTATTGTAAAATAATCCGTTGTTGATTTACAAAGCGCTGTTTTTATTTAACATACGATAAATCGTTTTGCTTAAAGATTGAAACAGCGTTTTTTTATGGACAAAATATGTTTTTTTTGATATTAATGAAATGTAACTAATCATATATGAGTGGAAGTTGGTAATGATTTGTGAAAGATGCAAAAAGAATGAGGCCTCAGTACATCTTACTGAGATTATTAAAAGCGTCAAAAGTGAAATTCATTTATGCGAAGTTTGCGCAAGAGAGATCGGTCTGAATTCCAAGCTAAGCTCTTTTTCGCTGTCTATTCCCGATATTCTATCTTTTCTTGACAGCGAAACTGTCCAGGAAGGTGAGGATGTGAAGATATGTCCGAGCTGTTCATATACGTTTGCAGACATCAGCAGAAAAAATAAACTCGGATGTCAGAATTGTTATAGTGTTTTTTCTGATGCTCTTGAACAGATGATTCGAAATATAAAACCAAATTTTAACGGATATACAGGTCGAGTTCCCGAAAATTATGAAAGATGCGACAATTATGAACATATTCTCTCACAAGACGATATCGAAACAGATGATATTTATTCCCTGAAAAAACTGCTTTCAACATCGCTAATGGAAGAAAACTATGAAAAAGCCGCGCTTATAAGGGACAGGATGAACATAATTCTTTCACAGGCGGCAAGATAATTTGCAAGAATCAATCAAATGGCTAAAGCCAGGAATAAAACCGGAATCAGCACTTTCAAGCGGTCTGTTATTATACCGTACGTTTTCAGATTTATCATTTCAGACAGAGGATGATTCTATTTTTTTTGAAAGAATGCAGCAAAAACAGGATTTAATTAAGCCCAGTTTAAAATCCAAATCTCTGTTATCCTTGACTAATGACAGTGATTCTGATTATGTAGATTATCTCTCCGAAACGGGCTTGATTCAATCAGATAAAACAGATAATTCGACATTTCTTGTAAATCCAAACAAAGGCTATTCGTTAACTTTTTTATGTTCAGAGCATTTGTGCATTAATATAATTAAAAACGGTTTGGCAATAAAATCAGCTTTGAAAGAAGCAGTTAAAATTGATAAAATAATAAATTCTGTTTCAGCATATTCTTTTTCTGAGAAATTCGGTCACGTGATGTCCTCTTTGCAGAAATCGGGCTCAGCCTCATTCGCTTATACATTTCTTCATTTGCCGGTATTGTCCTTAATAAAGGCAACAATTGAAATTCAAAAACGATTGAGTAAAACCGGAATACTATTTGAAAATTATAACAATTCAACTGCTTCAAATAATATCGGCATTTATAGAATTTCAAA
>JAKPJF010000130.1 GCA_029554345.1 Spirochaetota bacterium
GAGAAAAAGTTGTTCGTTGTGTCAACATAGCATAAACGACACGGATCAATTTATGTGCAGTTGCCAGTACCGCCATCTTATAAGGCAATCCCTCCTTCCTTCGTTTGAGATAATAGACATTAAAAATGTCTGTGTATTGGAAAAAAATTTTAAAGTTTTTGAAAAAAATATAAAAATAATAGATACCCTTGAAAAAATAAAAAATTCAGATGACGTTTGGATTTGTGGTGGTGAAGCAATTTATAGCCAAACTTTAAAAAATTGCAAATTTTTGTTCTTAACCACTGTTAAAAAAAATTATAATGGGGACAAGCATTTTCCAAATTTTAAAGATGATTTTATTTTAGAAGAAAAAATATTTGAAAACGAAGAATTGTGTATTGAAAAGTATAAAAATAAAAAGGCGGAAACAGAATAATGATAGATAAAAACCGAATAAGAAAGGCCACTTATGAACTTATTTCAGCTCTTGATGATGACCCAAACAGAAATGGCTTAATAGAAACCCCAGACCGAGTTGCTAATATGTACGAAGAATTATTTTCAAAAACTCAAGAAAACCCAAAATTTCTTTTAAAATATTTTGAAGAAAGCACCATCTATGACGGAATTGTTACTTTGAAAGACATTGAATTTTGTTCAATTTGCGAACACCATTTGCTACCATTTTATGGGAAAGTTAATATATCATATATGCCCGAAAAAATAAAAATAATAGGACTCAGCAAAATCGCAAGAATCGTTGACTATTTTTCTAAAAAACTTCAGTTGCAAGAAAGGCTAACCACTGAAATCGCAGATTTTTTGGAAGAAGAAGTTTCACCACGCGGAGTTTTAGTTGAAATTGAGGCAACACACATGTGCATGAAAATACGCGGCGTAAAAAAATCCGATGCAAAAGTAGTTACTAAGATATCTAGAGGAGAGTTTAAATGCTCATAAAAAACAAAAATTTTGAAATCGGTAAAAAAACTTACATAATAGGAATACTCAACGTAACACCTGACTCTTTTTCAGACGGCGGAAAATTTAATGACGTGGAAAGAGCTTTAGAACACGCAAAAAAGATGATAGAACAGGGCGCAGATATCATTGACATAGGTGGAGAATCCACTAGAAAAGATTTTGCAGAAATAAGTGAAGAAGAAGAACTAAGCAGAATAATTCCTATCATTCAAAAAATTATAAAAGAAACTGATATACTTATATCAGTTGATACAAGAAAACCCAGGGTTGCTGAAGCGGTACTTAAGTTAGGCGCTTCAATAATTAATGATTTTTCAGGCCAAATAGATGATAAGATGGCAAAAGTTTGCGCTAAATATGGAGCGGTTTATATAATCACACGAAGCTACAGAAATTATAGTTCTGAAAATTTTATAGAAAACTGCATTAAAACTTTGAAAAATGATATAGAAATCGCATTAAAAAATGGTATTGACCGTAAAAATATTATAATTGATCCCGGACTTGGTTTTTTTAATGGTTATGAAGAAAATTTTGAAGTAATAAATAATCTGGAAAAATTTTGTCAACTTGGATTCCCTGTACTAATTGGTGCTTCTAGGAAAAGTTTTTTAGGAAAATTACTTGGCGATGCTTCACCTCTCGAGAGAGAATCTGCGAATTTGGCTATTACTACGATTTCAGCTTTAAAAGGCTGCAGTTTCGTAAGAGTTCATGACGTTAAAAAAAATAAAGACGCTCTTCGTGCAGTTGAGGCAGTTTTGAAACAAAGAAATTTAGATTTATCCGCAAGCCAATATTCATCATAGCGAGGAGCATAAGCAATGCGGCAATTCAGAAATTCTTCCCTCTGTGAGGGGGAAAAGAGAAAAACTGACGGAGGCTTAACCCTAAATGAACAAATTTTTTGAAGATACAATTTATATTAAAGATTTAGAAATACATTGATAAGACATTGCTTTTGATGGTTTGGAGTATATGGGGGATGTATTTGCCTGTCAAGGGACATTTCCATCGGAAAATCAGGGTTGGCTATACGGTATGTGGGTCGGCGGCGGTCCTTCAGTCGCCGGTGGCTTTATTTCTGCGCAATTTGCACGTAGGGGAGGCAATTTGAATCGTGTTTTGAGCAGACATCACCGGCACGCCTCTTTTCACGAAGCGTCATGCCTGGATGTAATTGTCCCAGGAGTATTGCGGGTCCCCGTAGGAATGATCGTCATGGGCGGGGATCTGCGAGACGTCATCCGCGCTGGATGGTGCAGCCGACCTGCCCGTGCCGTAGAACGGCGGGTCATGGATTTTGGGTGGCGGTCTGGCGCGTGCGAGCCATAAACCCAGGTGTTCGAGAATGGCCCGGATGACGGAAGGGTCCTCGATGCTGCCGATGACGCGCATGGCGCCCTGGCACTTTGGGCAGACCAGGGGATCGACTTCGTAGATTTTCTGAATCAAACGCGCCCAATTCCGCCGGAAGGTCTTCTCATCCCCATGTGATTCGAGAATGCAGGGTACGGCATCGTCGTTTCCCGTCATCTGTCTCTTTCCCCGTGAGACATTGCTGTAGAAGCCGTAATATCTGACCATCT
>JAKPJF010000157.1 GCA_029554345.1 Spirochaetota bacterium
AGATCGTGCCTTAAAGCTTCCAACACAAGGGGTAGCCTTTGTTCACAATCTGATTGCCGGTTCGATGGTGGCCGTTGGAAGAGGTGTGAATAATGGCGCATTGACTAAAATATCTCCCCGTTATACGCCTTATCATGTACCCCATCAAACTGAGATCGCAGGCTTTATGACGTTTTTACATGGTGATATGAGATTCTACAATAATATCTTTATACAGCAAAAAATACGGTTGGAACTTCAACAGTATTTAGATTCTATGGGTGATAATGAATGGGATGATACCAATCTGGTTTGCGGTACTTTACCATATGAAAATTATCCCACATGGGAAGAATACGAAAAGCAGTTTGAAGGATATTGCGGTATGGGGTCTGCACCAAGTGATCGTTACTACAATCCGCTTCCAGTTTGGGCTGAAGGGAATGTTTATTTTAATGGTGCAAAGGCGATGTCTAAGGATAATGCAGTTGTAGATCATGAACATACAATTACTGTTTCTGTTGAAGAAAGAAATGGTAAGTATGGGATCCAAACAAATCTGAATGATTATGTGCAATCATTGAAGGCGGCTACACTAATATCAACAGATACATTAGGAATGGCTTTTGAACCTGAGCAGAAATTCGAAAATCCAGATGGAACATCAATTGTATTAAATGTGGATTATTTTGGCAACTCCAGCGGACTGTCTCCAATTTCAGGTCCTTTTTCGGAAAAGTCACTTAAAATGTTGCTCCTGTGACAACCTTAGGAGTGATATATTAAAACCTTGAGTTAGACAAAACAATGAATTAATCGGGCTCCTTCGGGAGCCCGTTTTAGTTTTATACGATCATTGAAAACACGGGAATGCTGAGACCGAAAAAGCTGAGTGAATAGGAAAAGAACTTAAACGTCCGCAGCATCCGACAAGGCCGGTGAGAGGAATACGCGAGACAAAAGCCAGGAGTGCAAATGACAAATTGAATTCCCACGGTTTCGGTAAATAGTTTCTGAATTCAATGTTGAAGTGCAACAGGCAAAAAAATGAAACACAACATAAAGCATACATCTCAAGAGATTTAGTGCCCAAACAAAATTTCATGGAGAACCTTATGATTCCATTTGAACAATTAAATTTTAATTGACCGTCTTAATCGCTTGGCTCTATGTCAGTCAGCGGGTTTTTCATGTACAACACGGATTTTTTTTGGCGCACGAGATTTTAACAACTCGGTGTTTTATTGAGTCATGATGTTATTCCGAGGCTATCTATTGCACGTGAAGGTTATTTTAGCGGAAAACTTTTAAACCTTATAATACAGTACAGCTGTCTTAAGAAGTGTTATTTCTCCCCGAATGAACTTTAATTTTGCAATAATGCCGGTTCAAAGTTAAGTTAATATACAAATATATCGAACTTACCCTCGCTCCAGTCTTCTTCGCCTGAGAGAACCATTGCCGTATCTATCAAGGCAAGATGGCTGTAGCTTTGCGGAAAATTTCCGAGAAGCCTGTGACTGTTGAAGTCTATATCTTCGCTGAAAAGATTTAGATGATTTCCGTATGAGAGTATTTTCTCGAAGATTTCTTTTGCGAGTTCTTTTTTGCCGATTTTATAAAGGCTTCTTGCCATCCAGAAAGAACATATCGTGAATGATGATTTCGGAATTCCGAAATCATCAGAATCCTTATATCTGTACATCAGCCCGTCAACGCATAGCCTTTCATAGCTTTTTTCAACAGTCCGGATATATAAAGGATCATCCGCGGAAAGAAAGCCGTAATTTTCAGCAAGCAGATTTGCCGCGTCCATGCTGTTGGCGCCATAGTATTGCGTTAGCGCTTGCCATTCAGGATGTATTCCGTTATCAAGAATATTCTTTTTGATTTTCGCGGCAAGCTTGGAATAGTTCTGTGCATAATCATTTTTGCTGAGTTTACCCGCAATCTTCGCCGCGCGGTCCATAGCAACCCAGCAGAGAATTTTTGAGAATGTAAAATGCTTCATCTCTGTTCTGAATTCCCATATTCCCGAATCGTTTTTACTCCAGTTGTTTTCAACATGATGCGCCAGAGTTTTAACTACCGTCCACAATTCTTCAATATTATCAAGTGTGTTCTTGAATATCAGCATACTTGAATATATAACGTCCATCAAAACTCCGTAAATGTCATTCTGCTTCTGCATGTATGCCGCGTTTCCGATTCTGACGGGTTTTGAATTTTTGTAACCGGAGAGATGATCTAGTTCCTCCTCCTTGAGTTTCTTTTTGCCTTCTATGCCGTACATTATCTGAATTTTTTCATCCTTATACGGAATAATATCGAGAATAAACTGAAGAAATCGTCTGGCAACGCTGTAGTGCCCGAGCCGTGAAAGAATATGAATGGTCATCGACGCGTCGCGTATCCAGCAGAAGCGGTAGTCCCAGTTGCGTACCTCACCGATGGTTTCGGGCAATGAAGTTGTTGCGGCCGCAAGAATCGCACCTGTTTTCTGATAAGATAAAAGCTTCAGAACGAGACTGCTTCTTTCGACATGCTCGCGGTAATTTGATGAAACATGAGATTTCGCAAGCCAGCCCATCCAGTAAACTTTTGTTCTTTCATATTCGATTCTGATGTAATCCTGATTTACCTCAGCTAGTTTTTCATTGTAGCTCAAAAGAATAAACGATTCATCTTCGAGTTTAACCAATTTGCCTTCTGCTATATCATTTAAGTTCATAGAAGAATACATGTATATTGATTCGTATTTGCCGCTTCTTGTATAATGTTTTAAGAAATCCTTTTCGACGGCATATTTTACTATGCTTCGCGCATAATTCGGTTTCGGTGAATATTTTATTCTGATTAATGGACTTCCTTTCAGCACTATAAAATAACGGATTATTTCTGACGGAGTGTGATAGATTCCGTTATCAGTTTTGTATCTCGGCATAAAATCTATGAGTTCAAATTTACATTCTTCTGATTCAAACACTGTTTTTAATATGTTTGTTTTGCGTACATAACTTTGCGAGATAGTGTAATCTCCTTCCGGTTCAATCGAAAATTCACCGCCTTTTTCTTCATCGAGTATTTTGGCAAAGAATGATGAAGAATTAAAATTCGGAAGACAGCACCAGTCAAGTGAGCCGTTTTTTGAAATCAGCGCCGCTGTTTTTCCGTTTCCGATTATTCCGTAATCAAGATTTTCCATTAAATATGCCTGCCGGATTTTGAAAAAGATTCGAGTAGTCTATGTATTGATTTCAGGTCAGGGGTGCTGTATTTTGCCTTGCTCGGACCGTTTCCTATTTTAATCGAATATGCATTGTCAGGAAGAACCGCAAACATGTCTTCATCAGTATAGTCGTCACCCGCGCAAAAAATGAAATCATATTCTTTTTCAGACAGCCATGCTGAAGCGGCTGTTCCTTTGCTTGCGGCAATACTTTTAATTTCAATTATCTTATTTCCTTCAAAT
The DNA here is from genome assembly GCA_029554345.1 of Spirochaetota bacterium. Taxonomy (GTDB): domain Bacteria; phylum Spirochaetota; class UBA4802; order UBA4802; family JAFGJZ01; genus JAKJGA01. Next base: position 3,452 of record JAKPJF010000157.1, read on the forward strand.
ACTCCGACGTCAAGATTCCCGGTCATGCTGATTAAAGCATCCTTTAATTCGTGCATTCTTATCTGTGCAAGAGCTTTGTCTGCGCGGCGGTAATGCCATACGAGAGAGTATTCTTTTTCTTCAATAAATGATCCAGGTGTTCTGTCTACGAAAACTTCCATCACGGGTTTAAGTTTATCTTTCCAGTTTTGTGCCGGAGAGCCGTGATTCTGCCAATTCTCGGATTCTTTTTTTGATGAATTTCCGTGTTCGGCGACAAGAGAAACCCTTAAGCCGGAAAACCATTCTGAAAGAGTTGCTTTGTCTCTTCCGCTGATTATTACAATTTCATTTTTTAAATCTTCAGAAAGATCCCTTATTGTTTGCAGGATTTTTTCGGACGGCTTTGCCATTTCCGGCAAAGGATAAAACGGAGAAAGAGTTCCGTCATAGTCAAGAAGAATGAGCCTGGATTTTGATTTATTATAATCATCAGTTATCATATTTTCAATAGTGCTGTTGAGGCGGTGCATAAGCATTTCCCTTTGGCGGATTTTGATTTTATCAAGTGATTTGATGAATTCCGATGCCCATCTTTTTACCGTATATCGGGAAAGACGGTTCTGCATGAATTTATTTCTTCTTTGTGCTTCTTCATCGCTCATCGTTAAAGCCTGTTCTATTGAATCGGCTATTTCAGTACGGTTTTGCGGATTAATTATGATTGCTTCGCTCAGTTCGCAAGCGGCGCCTGTCATTTCGCTTAGTATCAGAACTCCTCTCTTGTTTCCTTTATCCTTTGTTGCAATGTATTCTTTTGCAACAAGATTCATTCCGTCGCGTATCGGTGTTATGAGAGCTATTTCGGATTCATAATAAAGCGCAATTATCTCCGGAAACGATAGCGACCGGAACATGTAGTGAATAGGAGTCCATCCGATTGTTCCGTATTGACCGTTTATTCTTCCGACCAGCCCTTCGATCTTGTCTCTCAGACGGATATATTGGTCGACTTCTGTTCTGCTGGGTACGGCAAGAATAACAAGTGATACTTCACCGATGTATTGCGGATATTTATCGAGAAAAAGAGAAAACGCCCGCATGCGGTTGATTATTCCTTTTGTGTAATCAAGTCTGTCAACGGAAAGAATCAGCTTTTTGTTGCCGATTTGTTCTCTTAGCTTTTTAATTTCATTCTGAACGCTCTTATCTTCTACGGCAGATGAATATTTCTCATAATCGATACCCATAGGAAAAGCGTCTATTTCAATTATTCTGTTTTCTGCTGTGATTGTAAGCAGATTGTGTTCGTAACCGGATATGCGGTGCAGGCTTTCGAAAAAATGACGGACATAATCATATTCATGAAATCCGATCAAATCAGCTCCCATCATTCCCTGAAGTATTTCTTTTCTCCATGGAAGAAGCCGAATGAGCTCAAAAGAAGGAAACGGGATGTGAAGAAAAAAACCGATTTTTGCATTAGGTAATTTTTCGCGTATCATCTGCGGAAGAATAAGTAACTGGTAATCATGAATCCAAATAGTGTCATTTTCATCAGCTAAGGCAACAACGGCGTTGCAGAATTTTTCATTTACCTTTCTATAAGCTTCCCAGTGTTTTGGTTCAAATATGCAGTTTTTAGGGAAGTAGTGAAAGAGAGGCCATATCGTTCTGTTGGAAAAACCGAAGTAGTATGATGATATTTCGTTTTTATCAAGAAACACGGGATGAGAATTCATTTCTTTCAGTTCGGATTCTATAACGAGTTCGTCACCAGGGTTTATTTCATCCGATGATATTCCCGGCCATCCGATCCATAGACGGTTATCATAATCAAGTGATCCGACACCGGTAGCCAGTCCGCCGGTACTTGGTGAAAAAGTAAGCGAGTCATCTTCTTTTGTGATAGAAAGCGGCAGTCGGTTGGAAACTATTATTAATCTGTTCATTTTTTTTTCTTTTAAGCTTTCGATAAGTGTCTCCGTTTCGAATATTTTCTTCATGATACTTCTCTAAAAATACCGAGTCAATATTTTTTTTATTGCCTGATGAAGACGTTTGCGCGCTATACTTAATTGAAGAAGGAAGGCTTATGAAAATAGTATCATGGAACGTAAACGGTATACGCTCGATAATCGGAAAGGGTTTTTATAATTTTGTTGAAGAAACTGATCCTGATATTGTTTGCTTGCAGGAAATAAAGGCAAACGAAGATCAGGTTGAACTTTCTTTGGATAACTATCCGTACAGAATATGGAATTCAGCCGAAAAGAAGGGTTATTCCGGAACAGCAATATTTTCAAAAATTAAACCTGTTTCATTTTTACTCGGAATAGATGTAGAAGAGCATGATCATGAGGGCAGGGTTATATCTGCCGAATATGACGGATTCTATCTTGTAAATGTCTATGTGCCGAATTCGCAGAGAGGCCTTGAACGGCTGGATTACCGTTCAAACAAATGGGATGTGGAATTTCTGAAGTATCTGAAAAATCTTGAGAAGAAAAAGCCTGTAATATTCTGCGGAGATTTGAATGTTGCACACAAGGAGATAGATCTTGCCAATCCGAAATCGAATGTAAGAAACGCAGGGTTTACCGTTGAAGAAAGAGCCGGTTTTGATAATATCCTCGAAGGGGGTTTTGTTGATACATTCAGGATGTTTGAATCCGGAGGCGGTCATTATACATGGTGGAGCTATATGGGAAGAGCCAGGGAAAAGAATGTGGGATGGCGTATAGATTACTTTTGTGTGTCAGGTGCTTTTAAAGATAGAGTGAAAAAGTCTTATATTCTGCCTCAGGTCATGGGTTCTGATCACGCCCCTGTCGTCATTGAAATATAAGAAAGCCGCGGTAATGCCGCGGCTTTCACCGTTACATGTAAATTTGAAAGCTCAAGTCTAATCGTTTTCCGTCTTTGTCTATTGAATCCTTTAAAGGATGCGAATATAGAGTCTTTATTGCTGCATAGTGTGAATTGATAAAAAAGTTAACACCGAAGGCAATGTTTGAAAGAGTTTCGGTTCCTCCGCCGTTCAAGGTGTTTTTTCTGTAAGAAAAGCGCATAACCGGCTGAACCTGCTTGAAGAAGAGCATGCCTGCCTGACCATAGAAAGTTAGAAACTCATCATAAAGAGGTATTATTATTGTTTCATCATCAGATAATCCTTCACCGGGATTGTTTGAACCCATGATTATTCCGCCCTGCATCAACAGGACTGTGGCACTTGACATGTTGACATCTACCGCAACGTCTGCGCCCCAAGCGAAATAGTTTTTGAATTTTCCGCTGGATGTCGGATAAACTTTATTCTGAAAATCTACTCCGACGCCGAAAGCAAGAACGTTTCTTTTCCCTAAATAATTTTCGCTGTAGAAGTATGATTCATCTTCTTCGTTTTCAAGAGCATTCCAGCTTATTCGCGCTGAAAGTCTTGGAGAATCAGAATTGTTTCTTCCTTTGGCGTCTTTTGCACTGCGTGAATATCCGTCAAAGATTCCGAGTCGGTATTCTAACGAGCGAGTTCCGAAAAGACCGCGGAGCATAACCCCGGCATCGCGTCCGTTATTTGAATAATTGCTCATAACGGAAAGATTGGAATCTTCAGTTGCGCAGAGTGTCGTTGCCTGGCTGGCAAGATTGGTGCGTGTAAGCGGAACGGTAAGAAGCCCCGCCATTATCTGAAAACCTCTGTTTACGGTGAGACGGGCGAAGGCATCCTGTGTAAAAATGTGATTTGCTCCGTCACTGTCATTGTCTGTTTTGCTTTTATCGGAGCTGTTGCCGGCTTTCAGGTCGTCTGTCTGAAAGAAAAAATCGACCTTCGGTGCAACCTGTCCGTTGAGTATAATGCGTGATCTTCTTATCTGAAAATCGTAGGAATTCTCTGAATCGAGTTTTCCGTAATTAAAATTTGTCTGAAGAAAATAATGAAGCTGAATCCATCTGTCAGGCCCCAGAGTAAGTCTCGCCTTGGAAACATCCTCTTCCGGAATCTGGTTTGAATATGAATAACTGCTGAAAAATATACTCATCAGAGCAGTAAGCGCTAAAAGATATCTCATCTAATGCCCCCTTGTGAATTTAACGAATTGTTTGAGAATGAACTTATTTTGGCAACTAAAAATTTTAACTCTTATAAAGACTTCTCTTGACAATGGATAAAATGCGGTAAAAGTGAGCAAAATCGGAAGGATAAAATGAAAGGACCAATAGGTGTTTTTGATTCGGGTTTCGGCGGACTTACCATTCTTCGTGAATTTCTTAAAACAATGCCGGAATATGATTTTGTTTATATCGGAGATAACGCGCGCGCTCCTTACGGAAACCGGTCTTTTGAAATGATTTATTCATATACGCGAGAATCAGTTATGCGCCTGTTTGAGATGAATTCGCCTCTTGTGATTCTTGCATGCAATACCGCAAGTGCAAGAGCTTTAAGAAATATTCAGCAGATTGATCTTCCTCAAATCGGCGGAAAGAAAAGAGTTCTGGGCGTCATCCGTCCTACAGCTGAAATGATAGGAAGCGTTACGAAGAGCCGTCATGTGGGCATACTTGCAACGGCCGGAACTGTTATGTCAAATTCGTATCCGGTAGAAATTAATAAAATATTTCCGGATATCACCGTTACCCAGCAGGCCTGTCCTATTCTTGTTCCTCTTGCCGAGAATGATGAGATTGACAATCCCGGGTGTGACTATTTTGTTAAAAAATATATCGATGAGCTTATATCAAAGGATACATTGATCGACACCGTTCTTCTCGGATGCACTCATTATCCTGTTATGATAGAATCATTCAAAAGATTTATTCCGGAACATATAAAAATTGTTCAGCAGGACAGCATAGTTGCGGCTTCATTGAAAGATTATCTCTCCCGCCACGGCGAAATCGATGAAAAATGCTCAAAGAATTCTGCGGTGCGTTTTTTTACAACGGATTCCATAGATAATTTCAGTTCAAGAGGCAGAATTTTTCTCGGCAAAGAATTCTCTGCCGAGAAAATAATAATCAGTTAAAATTTAAAGAACTGAATTGTTTCTTTCAGTTTCTCTGCTAGTGTTGCAACATTTTCCGCAGAACCGGCAATCTCTTCGGCTCCTCCGGCATTCTGCTGGGTCAGCTCGTTGATGTTTGTAATTGATTTTACAATTTCACCGACCGCATTTTTCTGTTCTGACGTCGAAATCTTCATTTCGTCGGTTCTGTTTTTCATTGTTCGCGCTTCGTCATTGACAATTTTGTTGGTTTCGAGCTGTTTTTTCATCGTCTCTTCGAGAGCTGTTATAGTCGCGCTTATCGTCTGAATGTTTGAAATGATCGTGCTTATTGTGCTGACGGTGTTTTCTGCCGCCTGCATTCCTTTTGTGATTTCTGAATTAGTACTTACTATAAAATTGTCAATCTGCTTGATGCTTGTCGCTGTCTGATCGGCGAGTTTGCTGACCTCATCCGCTACAACCGCGAAACCTTTGCCCGCGTCGCCGGCCCTCGCAGCTTCGATTGCCGCGTTCAAAGAAAGAAGATTTATCTGTTCGGATATGTCGCTGATAATATTTACAATTCCGGTCATTTCTTTTGAGCTTGCCGTAATCTGAGACATGCTCTTGTTGAGGTTTCCGATTGTTATTTCGCCTTCTTTTGCATTTGATGAAATTCTGTCCGTTGTTGTAACAGCAACTTCCAGCTTTTCGCTCATCAGATTAATTGCATCGGAGAGAATCGTCATTCTCTGAGTGAGTTCTTCGATTGTCTTGAACTGTTCTTCCGCGCTTGTTGCGACGCTGTCAACTCCGGCGCTCATCTGTTCGGTTGTTGCGGTAACTTCTTCTGCGGTTGCCGCCTGATTCTGGGAAATGTCGGAAAAAGCTCCTGCAGTTATCGACATTTCGTGAGAGCTTGCCGCGAGTTCGCCTGAAATACCCTGAATATTTCTGATTATTCTTTTGAGATTTTCGGAGAAAATGATCATTTTATAGGAGAGTTCTCCGATTTCATCGTCAGTGTGCGCGACTATTTTTCTTGAAAGATCTCCCTTTGATATACCGTCAATGACGAGATCGTAATCTGAAAGCGGGCGCATTTTTTTATTTATAAGCCATGACACGAAAAAAGCAGCCGATATAAGTCCGATTGCCGCAAAAATCAGAATATAAATAGCGTATTCCACGACAGATTCTTCAATATCGTCGATATCAAGAACTGTTATGGTGAACATGTTGTACTTAATGTTTTTAGCGGCTATCATGAGATTTGCGCGTTCATTGAAAAAGTATTTAATAGGTTTCAGGATTTCGCCTTCGATAATTTTTTTAGCGAAATCGGCGTCCTTCATGTCTTTGAGTATCATTGATTGGTCAGGATGTGAGACTATTGTTAATGATGAATCAAGAAGAGCAGAGTAGCCGTTACGGCCGACTATAGCTGCTGAATAAATTTTTTCATAAAAAGACTGTGCTTTAATAAGAAATCCGATATTTGCTATGGTTTTTCCGTTTTGAACGAAAGGACAGGTGAAAAGCAGAACATTTTGCCCGGTAAGACTGCATTCGAATACTCCGCTAAGATGACGCTTGTTTCCGTTGGAATCCGATGAATAATTCTGAGAGAATGCTTTTTTGAGACCGAGATATTGGTTTTCTCCGTATAGATTTTTTCCTGTAAGAGAAAGATTTGTCGAAGCGTAAACTTCAAGATAATCGTCCGGTGAAAGAATCATGATTTCATCATAGATACCGTATTTTTTCTTATAGTCCTTCATTGTAGCGATAATGTCGCCGTATTTTTTTGAGGAGATTGATATTGCTGAACTTTCTTTTTCTGTGATTAAATCGGCGTCATCACCGACTTTATCGATAAAAGATTCAAGTTGTTTGTCGACAAGAATCGAAATGGTTTTCATTTGTTCGGTATAAGAATTTTCAATTGATTTGTACTGAATATTGAAAACGGCAAGTGATATAATCAGAATCAATAATGATATAGCGCCTATTGAAAGAAAAGACAGCACGTGTGAAATGCGGGTTTTGTTTATGTTGAATTCGGGATCCAGTTTCGAGAAAATGCCTTCATTGACAAAAGGGTCAATCAGTTTTTCGGTGACGATATAATAGACTATTGTTGTTGCGATTGTATTGAAGATCATCACTGAATAGCAGTTGACCTGCTGGAGAAGTGTGGCGTTGGCGCTTTTTTGCAGATAAATGATTACAACCGGTGCCAGAATGAGCCATCTTACCATTCCGCTTATTGCGTGGCGCTTCGGAAGTGAAAACGCGCATTTGCGCGCTTTGAGATATTCGTCATCGGATATTTCTTCGCCTAGTTTTAATTTTGTATAGTAAGTGACAAGAGGTTTGAGTATTTTGCGGTTCGAAAAGACTGCAATCGTCAGAGCTGTAAAAGAAATGCCTGCAACGACGCCGAGAAAAGGCGCATAATTCCGGAGGCCGGTGATTTTAATGAAAATATATGCCGATACCGGAATCAGTATGAAATATGGAACACCCTGAGTAAAAAGTAAAAATTTTAAATAGAGTTTCCCGATTTTTTTTTGTGTCACCACTTTCTGCCTCCGAAGAACAATTCATCCGCGAAAATAAAGCGATATAGCGGCTTAACATCCTGTTCTTAACAAATAGGTGTTCTGTTTATTTTTATTGATATATTGCCAACGATACCTCAACTAAATCAGAAATCAAGTCATAAATTAAAATACGGCGTTTTTTTTAAACATAACGAGCGGAATGGTTGACTTTGGTTCAACACGTATGATTATTTATACAATATGGAGGATATATGGTAAGATTCAAATACAGATTCATAAATTTTGTTCTGACGTGCATTGTTATTTTAGCTGCTGATCTTTTAATAGTTTTAATCAATAAGAAAGTAATGTCGCTTGGAAAACTCGGAGACCGCCGCCTTATAGTTTTGGCTGGAATGATTTTCGTTCTCGCGATATTCTATTTTGTGGTTAAATGGGTCAGCCGTTTTTCAGAGTGGTTCGCCGAAAAATTTGTTCATGTTACAAGAGTTTATCTGGGAAGAGTTCTGGGTCTTTATATTTCTGTAGCAGTGCTTCTTCTTCTGATATTCGCGGGTTACTATTATGCGTGGTTTGATGTAAATCTTTTCGTAAATCCCGGGCTGTTGTTGAAATAATATATTATAAAATCCGGAGGTGAAATTTGAGATTCGTGGTCATGGGCAAAAAACCGCGGCACTCTCGTTTCGGGCGGCGTAACCTATGATGTTTATGAAAAAAAGGTTCATGGTGACGATTCCGGAGCTCATGCGAATAAGTGGTCGTATACCGCGTTTGTCGCGCGCACTGAAGTTTTGAAGGGTGTTTTTAACATCGATGAGTTCTTCAGTTTTATGATAAAAAACAATATGATGAAAGCGGATAACGATATCACCAATATTGATATCGGAAATGAAATCTGGTATGGAAAGGGAACTGTAAAAATGCGGAAGTATGAGATTTTAGTTAATTAAAGGGCGCCGCTGCGCGGGGCTTATCTCGCGAATATTGTCAGAAGAGTAATAACTGTTGCGATTATTGTGAAGCCTGCGCTTGTCATCCACATCATCATGGTGAATTTCTTGTTCACATCATCGAAACGCTTGTCAACTTGCTCAAAGCGGTTATCCATGTTTTTCTGCATCATTTCAAAACGTGTGTCCATGCTTTTCTGTATCATTTCAAAACGCTTGTTTACGTCATCAAAGCGCTTATCGACTGCAGCAAAACGTTCATCCATCTGTTTCTGCATTGACTCAAATCGAGAGTCCGTCTGCTTCTGCATCAATTCAAAGTGCTTGTCCATCTGTGCAAAACCGGACTGCATCGTTTCGTTCTGTTTCAGAATTATTTCGCGCTGGCTTCGAAGTTCTTCTTCTATGCGGGTCATCCGTTCGATGAGCTGAATGTCGTACGGGCGCAGTTGGACTACATTGCTTTTCGCGCCGAAGCGGTCGAAGTTTGATTCGATATACGAACCTATCTGTTCAAGCTGTTCTTTCGTAAATTCCATAACGACACTCATTTTCCACCTCAAAATATTGCGAATTTTGTCTTGTGTCAAGATTTTATCTAATGATATATACGGATTTCAGCCTCGCTTTTTTCAAAAAACTTACAAAAAGTGTATAAAAAATGCTGGAATTTGTGTAAGTTTTTGTTCGGAATGAACACTACATATTGAGTATTTTATGAAATTGAATTTCGCGCGCGTGATTGATTTAGATAGAGGTAAAATGAAAAGGGCTAAGAGTGTATTTTTAATTTTGCCGGTGATTTGTCTTATTTTTGCCGCGTGCGGCGGAAGCGCAATCGGCGACGCTTAGCAGTTTGAGCCGAATGAACCTCCCGTGATTCTTTCGATAAAGGCGGTTAATTTTGACGGAAGCGAAATATCCCAGCTCGACATCGAGCCTTATAAGCAATTCAAGCTCATCGTTGAAGCGGTTGACCCGGATAACAATCCTCTTGAATATAAATTCGATTCTGAATCAGGTACGTTTGCCGGAATTGTGAAAAATTCTGCCGGATGCACAGCTGTTTTTAAAACAGGAAGCGTCAAGGGCGGACAGAATATTGATCTTTGGGCAGGCATATCTGACGGAAAGGGCGCAATAATCCGCCAGTCGTATAATCTCGGCACTGGAAAAACCGGTCCCGCGATAAGTGCGATTTTTAATAAGACGATATTCAAACCTAATGAGTCGATAAAGCTTTCTGTTACAGCAAACTGCTCTGGATTTTTTCAGCTTAACTGCGATGGAAACGATAATTTTGATTTTGAAAAGGACATGTACCGTTATTCGTACAGTCCGAACAAGACGACTGATTTTATATTAGGCGGACCTGAATTTGCTTCATACGCGGACATTCAGCTTAAACCGAGAGCTGATGGAATATACGGCAATACGCCAAACTATAACATAGTTCTTGTTTTCCGCGACGGATTATTGCAGACCAGCAAATTTACTCAGAATATATGCGTGGACGGGACTCCTCCTGAAGTTATAAAAGACGGTTTTTCGCCTACCGGAACAGACATCAGCACTAATCCGGCAGTAACCGTGACTTTTGATGAGGAGATCGGATACGCGGACAGCTCATGCCTAAAGCTTTTGCCTGATGACGGAAAAGTGAAGCTTGTGAGTATTGATGGAAAAGTGGTTCGATTCGCTGTCAGCGGACTAAAAACTTCGACACCGTACACTGCAACTGTAAGCGGAATAAAGGACATCGCCGGGAACTTGATGGAAGACAGTGTACCTTATTCATTTACGACTATCAGCGGCAATCTTCAAATTATGGACACAGAAGAAAAAACAAAGTTTGCGGCATACCGCGGCTTCGAGGAATCTTCTGTAAATTTAAAAGCGTCTTTTAAAGGAAACGATATTGATATTGACCAAGTGGCATTATCTGTAGAGCCATCGTCAAACGGTGTCAGTGTCGATGGCATGGGTAAAGTAACAATAAATCCACGTGATTTAACGAATGAAAATGATGTAACAGTAAAGATTAAGGCTTATCAGTCATCAACTGAAGAAACAGCTTATTATACTATAACTGTCGAACCATGGTATCCGATATATTCTGAAACACGCTATACTGATCTGGAGATTATTACTAATAATCTAAACGGCAGATTTAGGCTGATGGAAGATATTAAAATTAAAATTAATGCTAATGGCGGTGATATCATTCCTACTATAGGTTCGTCTGATAAGCTGTTCACCGGGATATTTGATGGTGGTGATAAAACCTTGTCGAGTTTTAAAATAACAGCATCCGAGGAATTCGCGGGTTTATTTGCCGCCAATGCAGGCACGATAAAGAATCTTAAAGTCGATAATGCTTCGTTTGATAAAGATAATATCGATTATGTCGGAATAATATGCGGTCATAATGACGGTAATGGCAAAATAATAAACTGTCATGTTAAGAATTCTACTATAAATGCAAAAGTCCGTGTTGGTGGAATAACCGGATCTAATAATGGAGAGATTGACAGTTGTACTGTTACAGGCGGATCAATCACTGCGGAAAGTATAGTCGGCGGAATTGTCGGATATAATTTTGGAACAGTAAAGAATGCAATAACTACTTCCTTCTCTGATACCGAGGTTTCTGGAAGTGATCAGGTTGGCGGATTCGTAGGCAATTGGTCAAACGGCGAGATCGCTTCAGGCTGTTATTCCAAAGGAGAAGTCAGCGGAATAAATAATGTAGGCGGATTCGCGGGCTTAATACAAAATGATGAAGAAATAAGCGGATTGTATTCAACATCTAACGTAACTGGAATAAATTCCGGAAGTAATATCGGCGGATTTGCCGGCAGAGCGGTTATGAGTAAAAGGATGATAATCTGTCATTCGACAGGAACAGTCAATGCCGAACAATCCGATAATGTCGGCGGACTGATCGGTTCAGTCAAAAATTTTACTTTTGCTACAAGTTTAGGAAAATGCTACCATGAAACTGGTTCCGTAAGCGGAAAGACTAATGTAGGCGGATTGATCGGAAAATCTGAGGGAATAGAGCTATACAGCGGTTCTGGAAACGGAGATGAAACTTTTGCTGAATGTGATGTTACCGGTGAAGAAAATGTCGGCGGTCTGATAGGAGACTTTAACGGGAATACGAATCTTCGGGTTCTTGGCGAAGGAACGAATCAGGTTTATTCAAAGGGTACGGTAAAAGGAATTAAAAATGTCGGTGGTTTGATAGGTAATGCATTTAATAACCCCCGGATAATAAATTGTTATTCTGAAAGCGATGTATTATTGAAGGATGCAGCTTCCTCCGGTTCGCAGAATTTCGGAGGTCTTATTGGTCAAGTATCTGCTAATTCTAATCTATCAATTGATGAAACTACTTATAGTCGTGTTGAGAATTGTTATTCGGCAGGAAAAGTCGATGCCGGACAATCCAGTAATGTAGGCGGATTGATCGGAAAAGTTGAAGGCGGGGGAGATTATGAGTCTATACAAATTATAAATTCGGAATATAAACCGGGTGTCTCGGCTGTTGATACACAAGTTACGGGTAATCAATACGTCGGCGGTTTGATCGGTTATGTTAGTGGAATAAATATTTCTAATGCCGTAAAAGTCACCGATTGCCATGTCAGGCTGAAGAATGATGCAGTCACAGATGTAAAAGGTTCTGCTTATGTCGGCGGATTGATTGGGAATGTTAAGTGCGAAAGTAAACCGGATGCCGTAACCATCAGTCTTTGTTCTGCTATTGGAAATATTGAGGCGACTGAAACTGAAAGTTACGTGGGCGGATTGATCGGAAATTTTGAAGGAAATACTAATAGAGCCGGAAATAATATTTCCCAATGTTTCTCGGAAGGAACTGTTAAGGCATCATCTATATATGGCGGAGGTCTGATCGGATATGTCAGATACTGTAATATAATCAATTGCTATTCGAAGTCTGAAGTTATTGGCGATGGTCAAATTGGAGGACTTGTGGGTAATTTTGATTATTTAAAAATTGAAAATTGTTATGCTGTTGGAACGGTTCCTAAAAATCAATTTTGCGGTGGCCTTTTGGGTATAATAGGTTCTAATTTACTTAATAATGATATAATTAATTCTTTTAGAATAAGAAATAGTGGAAATCAGCAAAATGGTTTTGGCAATGGTGATTATGATTCCAATCAATTGAAAGGAATAGGTCCGTATTCGAATGTTTCTCCACAATGGGACATTTCTTTTCCTAATAGTGGTACTCCTAGAATCTGGCTGCTTGAAACAAATACAAACGGCGGTTTTCCGTATCTGAGGGAAAATCCTCCGCAATGATGGAGAGAATCCTCTCGTTTTGCCTTCAAGTCAGGCGGATTCCAAAGGCATTGCCTTTGGAATCCATTGTATTGTCCGGTCACCGGACTTGCAGCATAAGGCTTCAATGACTCCGAGTGTCGGAATACAATCAAAGGCTTCTTGCGATGCCTTTTGCTGCAACCTCCTGTTGCATATTGAAGGCATCGCTTTGCAGGGATCGTTCCTGCTTCCTTTGTAATCTGTTGTTTCGCATGGATCATGCGAAAATTTCAAAGGGTGTTTCACACCCTTTACCCGGTTTCTGTTACTTTCTTTTTGCAAAAAAAGAAAGTAACCAAAGAAAAGTTGCCGCTGCGCGGGGCTTGGCGCGCGAATTCCTCGCACCGGCTATGCCGGATGCTGCGGACGCGCGAGTTGTGTCCGACTGCGTCGGACGTTTCGGGGATTTTGCTCGGCATTCATCTTTTGCTGAATCATCATTGATATGCTGTTAGAGAATCCTCTCTCCCGGCCTCTCTCCTTTGCTAAAGGAGAGAGGAGTAAGAAGGGATACTATTCATAGGAATAGTTTATTGATTTAGTTTCGCCAACCCCTCTTTATCAAAGAGGGGTTGGGTAGTTTCCGCACGGAGGCGGAAACATTGCCCGAGAGAAAGACTCAGTCTTTTGCGGGAGACAGCAAGAATTACCTCAGAGATGTGTGCGAAAGAAATATTGATGTCAAATATC
>JAKPJF010000180.1 GCA_029554345.1 Spirochaetota bacterium
GCTTCTTTTACGATTTTAAACTTTTCTTCTGCTGTGTAATTCTTCTTTGACATAAAAACCCCTTTAATTATCATATTCTACAGGGAGTTTTTGTCTCTTATTTTTTATCTCGTTTTGTTCAATTTTTTAAAAGCGAAACAATACTCTTCACCATTTCATAAATCGATATAGAATCAGATAATAACTGCATCAATATTTTTACAAGTATCAGAATGATACAAAATAGAAAATTATACAGTTAATAAGTTAACTTAAAGAAAAGATATGAAATTGATATTCATATAATCAGCAAAATTAAAAAGTTCCGTATTGAACTACGGAACTTTCTTTAATATTACAACTGCGGTCCGGCACCGATTTTAAATTTACCTTTGAAGTAATATTCCCTGTTCTTTGAACTTTCTTTTAGAAATTCTTCAGCACCTATCTGTTTAATTCTGCAAATATTATAAACTTTCAAATTATGCGGCACTCTTTCAGCATTGGCTGCAAGCGGCATCAGCTTCCTGCATGGAAATTCCGAACAGTCTCCGCAAAAATCTATTTTTTTTGCTTTTACACATTCCAAAGTTTCGCAGTCTTTATGAATTGAGCATCCGCCCTGAATTCTGCATCCCTTACATGCTATCTCTTCAGCAGTTACACCGAAACGTTCTGCAAACATCTGCCAAACATCTCTACGGTTGTTCGGTTCATAAACTTCACAGTTTATACAGTCAATTCCGCAAGGTGCGATATCATTACTATTCATAATTCCTCCTTTACTTACTTATTACCTGTCATTAAATCTTGTATTTTAATTCAGAGTAAAAAATAAATATTTTATTATTGTCTTAGCAAAATAACTAAGCATTAATATTTATAAATCGTCAAATAAAAACTTTATTACAGGATAGAATATGGAAGAACTTTTTTCAGCAAAACTTCAGGAACTTATTCCCTATATTTATTCTCTTTGTTATAAAATAACAACCGACATGGATATCTCTCAAGATATAGCACAGGAAACTTTGTTAAACGCATGGGAAAAGCAATCCCAACTGAAAGATATTGATAAACTTAAACCTTGGCTCAGAAAAATAGCTTTAAACATCTTTCTAAATCAAAAAAGAAAAGAAAGAATAAAAGTTCTATCCGCCGAAGAACTGTCCGAAACCGAACAAGACGGATATAAATTTGAATTTATAAGCCCCGCTCCTTCAATGGAAGATGAAATTATAGCTGATGAAACCATTAAATCAATCCGAAACGGTTGTTTTCTCGTGATGGCAAGAAAACTTACTCTTGAACAACGCATTGTTTTTTCCTTAGCGGAAATGTTTGAAATATCTCTGAATGAAATTTCCGATATCCTAAACATTTCAATCCCTGCTGTAAAAGGTCTTCTTTTTAGAGCAAGAAAAAACATTTTCAATTTTTTTACAGATAGATGCCAATGGATTGATAAATCTTCCCCATGCAATTGCTCTGCCTGGATAGATTTCGCAGGAAGAAAGGAACAAAACAGAACTGAACTCAGAAATAGAAACATTATTCATTCGTTTCCGGATAATCCCGAAGAAAAAATAATAAAATCAGAACAACGCGATAAAATTATTTCTATGTATCGGAATATACCGGACTCAATTCCATCGGATGACTGGTATCAAAACATTATTTCCGCTATTAAAAATTTATAGTATAGCCGCATCTTTTTCATTTTTTCTCATCATGTATTGTATGGAGGAAAAAAATGAAGACACATATTGAAGAACTTGCGCCATGCGGATTAAACTGCAAAACATGCGTTCGTTCAGCAACCGGACCAATCAAAGAATCCGCCGAATCTCTTTTAAAGCATCTCGAAGGGTTCTCTTCTTTTGCACAGAAATTCTCAGGAGTTAATCCGGTGTACGCAAATTATCAAGCATTCGAAAATTTTCTTAATCATCTGACTCAAGCAGACTGTAATGGATGCAGAAACGGTTCGGAATGTTTTGCAGGCTGTTCAGCAAAAAATTGTCACAAAGAGAATAATGTTAGTTATTGTTTTCAATGTTCAGATTTTCCCTGTTCAAAAAACTCTTTTCCGCCTGCTCTGGAAGAAAAATGGAAAAACAACAATTTCTTCATGAAAGAAAATGGAATTCAAGCTTTCTACGAGAAACAGGCTAAAGAGCCAAGATACTAGTAATAACTTTACTATCAGAAATAAAAAATACCTTGTTTAGTGTATTTTTTATTTCTGTAATTTTTCTTGACACAACCGCAGACAAAGAAGAATTACTTCTGATGAAATATCTTCATACATATTCATTCGCTGAAACCACCCCTTTCCTTTTAAGCTGCGGAAAAACGCTGTCGAACGTCAACGTAGCATACGAAACATGGGGAACTTTAAATACTGACAAAACAAACGCTATTCTTATTTTTCATGCTTTTACCGGATCTTCTCATGCGGCACGTCACTACGAAAAAGACACTGAAGGTTGGTGGGAAACCTATGTCGGAAGCGGAAAAGCCTTTGATACAGATAAATATTTTATAATATGCGCTAATGTTCTTGGCAGTTGTTACGGTTCAACAGGCCCTTCGTCTTTAAATCCTAAGACAGGCAAACCATATGCTTTGAATTTTCCTTTTATAACTATAAGAGACATGAATTCTGCCATCAAGAACCTCACTGATCATCTTCAAATTTCAAGATTTTTAGCTGTCGCCGGAGGATCAATGGGAGGAATGCTTGCACTTGACTGGAGTATTGCATATCCAAATTCTACAAAATCAGCTATTGTTTTAGCAGCATCTCACAGTCAACCGGCACAAGCTATTGCCTTTCATCAAGTTGGACGTCAGGCAATTCTTCAGGATCCCAGCTGGAAAAAAGGAAATTATTACGGAAGTGAAGAAATACCTAGATTAGGACTTTCTCTTGCAAGAATGATCGGTCATATTACATATCTCAGCGAAAAAAAGATGCATGAGAAATTCGGAAGAAAACTTCAGGATAAAGCTGAACTTAGTTTTGGTTTCGATTATGAATTTCAGGTTGAATCATACCTTCGCTATCAAGGTCATAAATTTGTGGATAGATTTGACGCGAACTCTTATCTTTATCTCACAAGGGCTATTGACTATTTCGATATCAGAATTGATCACGGTGAAGGATCTCTTTTTTCAGCATTTGAAAAATCTAAATGCGATTATCTTATGTTAAGTTATTCCACAGACTGGCTTTATCCGCCGGAAAATATGAAACAAATGGCAAATACTCTTAGAGGTTGCGGAAGAAGAGTTGTTTATCTTGATATTGATACTGATAACGGGCATGATTCTTTTCTTATTGATAATCAGGTTATGGTTGCAGCTGTAAAAAATTTTCTTTCCCAGGAAATTGACACTACCGAGAATAATGTATGAAAGAAACAATTTTTAATATAGGATATGATCTGATCACAAAGGAAATTCCGCGCGGCTCCAGAGTTCTTGATCTTGGCTGCGGCGATGGAGAACTTCTTGCAGAATTAAAAAGAAAAAAACGCATTGAAGGTTTCGGAATTGAAATCTCACCTGAATCAGTCGGAATTGCTCTTTCTAAAGGAGTTTTTGCCTGTCAGGCGGACATCGACGAGGGCCTTTCTGATTATAAAGATAATTCTTTCGATTATGTTATTCTAAATCAGACTATTCAGAATACTAAAAGACCCGAATATGTTTTAAGAGAAATTATGCGAATCGGCACTCGCGTAATAATCAGTTTTCCCAATTTTTCTCATATTCTCATACGCATGAATCTTTTTTTCCGCGGAAAAATGCCGAAGACTAAGTCCCTTCCATATGAATGGTATGATACTCCGAATATTCACATGCTGTCAATTAAAGATTTTCGTACTTTTTGCAGACAGAAAGGTTTTTCAATTGAAAAGGAAATAAATTTCAATACTAATATCAACAATAGCACTTCATCTAAAAAAATACTATTTCCAAATCTTTTCGCAATGTACGGATTATTCGTCTTAAAAAAAGACTAAGTTGAGGAATAAATATGCTTTTAAATATTATATTTCTTATAGCAGGCATCGCAGTTATAATATATGCAGCAAATCTTCTCGTAGACGGTTCTGCTTCAATTGCTAAAAAACTTAATGTTTCTGATATTGTAATCGGTCTTACGATTGTTGCTTTTGGAACATCAGCTCCCGAACTCACTGTAAGTCTTTTTTCTGCAGCAAAAGGTAGTACAGATCTTGCAGTAGGAAATGTAATAGGCAGCAATATTGCAAACATCTTTCTTATTCTTGGAGCTTCTGCCCTGATCTTTCCTTTAACAATTCAAAAAAACACTCAATGGAAAGAAATTCCTTATTTATTCTTCAGTGCTCTTTTAGTTGTTATTTTTGCTAATGACATACTAATAGGTAATTCATTTGAAAACATACTTTCACGTACTGAAGGAATCGTCTTTCTTATTTTCTTTGTTATTTTTTTAGGTTATACTTTTAGAATATCTAAAAATCAACCGACTGAAGAAATACCGTCAAAAGTCTTCTCTGTACCAAAATCTCTTTTATTTATTCTTCTCGGTCTTTTCGGTCTAGTTGGAGGCGGAAAGATTCTAGTAGACGGTGCCGTTGGTATAGCAACACTGGCAGGAATTTCAGAACGAGTTATTGGAGTTACTATAGTTGCTGTCGGAACGTCCCTTCCTGAACTTGCAACATCCCTTGTTGCAGCATTTAAAAAGAAATCAGACATTGCAATCGGTAATGTCGTTGGAAGCAATATTTTCAATGTATTTCTTATTTTAGGTTCTGCAATAATTGTTCGTCCAGCTCCTATCTCCCTTGGTTCAAATATTGACATGTTTATAGCTTTGCTTGCTGGTCTAATTCTTTTTATTTCAACCTTTACATTAAAGCATAGAACTATCGGAAGAATCGAAGGGGGAATTTTTCTTATTCTTTATGCTGCTTATATTTATTATCTTATAAAAATTCAGCTTTAGAAAAATAGTTCTATCTTAATTCTTTATGAAAGATTTCTTCTTTCGATCCGGAAGCAGGTTCTATCTGTCTCAAAGCATATTCTTCTTTATTATCAGGAAGAGGAGCTATTTCCATCAGAAATTCTTCATCATCAATGGTAATAAAAATATAATTCCCTATTTTCTGATATATCCCCTTTTTTAAGCAATTATTCTTTCCTGAACTTTTCTTTTCATCATCAGGATCTTGAATATTACAATTTCTTTCAAGACTAATGCTGTTATTTTGATTAAAAGTTAAATATTCTCCGCTATCTTTAGAATTATATACAAACTTTCTATTCTCCAGTGATTTATCCTTTGATACTATTTTTTTAAAAGCTTCTTTTTTAGAAAGAAGAAATCCCCCGAAAACGTATCCTATCTTTCCGTCATTTAATTCTACTTTTAACCATGAACTTTTTTTTCCGGAAATTACTTCTTCTTTCTTGGAATCTTCAATAAAAATTACAAAAATACCGGCTTCCAGTTTTACAATAGACTCAGATTTAATTGAAGACTGCGAACGAACATTGATAGAATCTGCTACTGTAATATAATATTCAGCATTTCTAAGCGGTTTTGGAGCAGAAGGTAATATTTCCGGATTTTGATCATTTTTTGAACATCCGGAACATATAATCCAAATTAATACTAATATTAACCCTTTTTTGTTCATTTTTTTAATCTCTTTTGAAAGAATTCATGATTCATAAAAACAATATCATCATTAATAAAACAGACTCTTTTTATCTATCTTATCAAATAAATCAAATCTGTTATTTTATCTAATTTTTTAAATTTGAGATATTCTGTAAACAATGAAAAATCCTTCATTTATTAAATTTCTGTTAGCAACAGTAAGACATATCATTAAATACTTTCAAAGTATTCTAATAAATATGCCGATTATCAATTGATATGGTTTAATAATTGACACAGTTTATTAAACAAGTAAACTATTAAAGAGAAAAATTAAATGAGTCAATTAGACAAAACTCGAGATAACATCCGTGTATCAGACATGGAAGACAATACAAGAAAGGAACTTTTCCAGAAATTTGTGGATGCTGGGGGAAAAGTTGTTAAAGAAGCACGCCCAAAACCTATGGTTTTTGACCGCGAAAAACAAAAAACACTAGCAGAAAAAATGGATTCATTCCATGGCAATAAAAAGCGAATGAATAGAATCAGGTCTACTTTACAGGAATCTTCAGTTAGTGTTGAACCTTCTCCAAGCTTTGTTGATTCGTTTATCAATAGATTAGTACTTTTCATTACCGGTGTAACTTCTTTTTCCGGAAGAAGAATTAAGAAATCATTTTTTGATTCATTTGCAGATGAATATAAAATATCAATGATGGAGCTTCAAATGATCTATCTTGATATCTTCAGACAAAATCCATCTATCGGAGATAGAATTACCAATCAACTTGATCAGCAGAAACCCTTATATTTTGAAGTTATTGAAATGACCGCTGATCTATATGACAAAACTATCTTAAATGAAATACTTGATACGCATACTGCTTTTCCGATGGATATAAAACTTACAAATGATTATAAAACGCCTTTGCTTGCATATTTTAAAAAAATTTATCCGTTACTTCCATATGTGAATTCCATCTATACTGCTTATGAAAAAGCTATTGCCCTACAGCAGAAAAGCATAAATAATTCCTCTTCATCTTATTCGTTAAAACGTAAAAAAGCTAATAATGGAATATATATTATCTTTAATAAAATGCTTCCGCGTCTTTACCGTTTATTTTGTTATTATCATGGAAAAAACATTCCATTAACTGATAGTTTGACTATCGAAGAACTCTTGATGATAGGACCGGATCTCAAACCTGGAATGAGAACAACAAGTTCTCCAAGCAGATTCAGTGAAAATTATCAGAAAATTTCTGCTCAAGCCAAAGCGAAAGAAGAGGAAGAAAAAAAAGAAGCAATTGATGAGCTTAAGAAAAAGCATCGTCAATCTTTATCAGATGAAATTAAAAACGGAATTTCTTTGATGAATATGCTGGATTTTCAACTATTAAAGAAAACTTATCTTTCAAATAATGATATTGCACAACAAATTGATGATAATGACCCATATTTAAAAATGTATCTTCTTTTTTTGGAATTTGACCGTCAATACTCATATATATTAACAACTAATAAAATCAAGTATAGTATTTATTATGATAAAAATACAAAGTATGATATGCGTTCAGATTTACTTGATCTTTTTAATTCTATGAGAGCATGTGAAGAAGCTGCTAAGCAATATTTTTATTCTTGGGAAAACTATAAAAAAGTCGCTTCAGATACAAATTACAGCAAAGAATTGCATTTACAATACTCAAAAAAAGTTGCAGAACTTGAGAAAGAAAAAAAAGTAATGGGAAATGCTTTAAAAATATCCATTAGATCATTTATGGAACGTCTTGCTGATAAAATGCAATTTATTCTCAATGATATTAATGACATAAATAGAATAATATCAAATTCAAAAGATATTCTTGAAGCAGATCCGGACATTGATCCAAATATGAAGTTTTCTGGAAAAACAGTGGAAGAGGCAATTTCTTCAGTAAATAATTACGCTCAGGCTTTGCTTTTTAGAATATCTTTGAAGGGAGATCTTTTTCAAGAACAAAAGAATAGTGAAAATAATACACCTGCCAATCAACAGACAGAAAACAAAACTGATGATTCACAGACAATAATGGATCAGCTGGAAGATCTATTCTGATTTTTTAATCTTCGCCTTTCAAGTATTCTATTTTCAGATATTTCCTCTCTACTTAAAGAAAGATCTTTATCTCTATATGGAACAGAAAGAATTTCCTTAAAAATTTCTTCAACTTTTATATTATCAAAAGATCCTTCAAAGGGTGTTTTTGAAGCAATTGTTCCAGTTTTCGGAAGATCATCGCAAACTAAATCACCAATATAAAAACCTGCTTCAATCATACCTCTTCTTATCTGCAACGCAGAGGAATATGTTGTTAAATAGGTATTGTTTTTTATAATGTTTCCAATTGCTTTAAATAGATCAACAGTCCAAAGTTCTGAATTTTTTGCTGGAGAAAACGGATCATGAAATACAGCATCAAAATAAATTTTTCTTTCAGAAAGATTTCTTATACTTTCACGCGCATCCCCAAACAAAAAATTAATATTAACATTTTCAAAAGAAATAATATTATTTAAAAACCCTTGTTTAATTTTATCAAAATATTTATCCTTCTCATCATTAAAATATATTTTCGCTAATGAAGAATATGAATCTTTACTGAACTCAAGTGAAAATATATTAATTTTTTCAAATTCTTTATCTCTTGTTTGCATTATTAGAGCTAAAGGATTATACCCCGCTCCGAAACCTATATCCAATATATTAATTACTTTATCATTTGAACAAAGAATTTTCGAAGGAAAGACATGTTTAGACAGAGCTTCTGTATAAGCACCTTCTCTTGCATGCATCAATTGATCAAATTCTTTTGAATAAAGAGAAAATGATCCATCCTCTGTTTCAATAATATTATAGCTATCGTTTACTTGCATTGTTCAGTATTTCCATAAAACGAATAATATCATATTCGGCCCATATATAAAGGTAACCATCTACATCATTTTTATAAAGAATCTTTGGTTTAAATTTAGTATTATTTAGAAGTAAAGCATATTCTGCTATATCTTTTGTGCTTGTAAGCTGTTTTTCACCATGTGCAGCTAAAAGAAAAATTGCTCTTTTATTAATTTGTTCAATAAGTGTTTTTTCAAAAGTATTCTCTTCTTCATCATCTGGAATCAGATAAAGATCTATTTTTGAGAAAACAGTTATAATATTATTAGATATTCCTTCAGAATATTTTTTTTCAGGTGAAGAAAGACATGCTGTTAATAGTATAATAGCTGAAAGCTGAAAAATCCATAGTATCTTTTTCAATTCTATTTCTTATATTCGTTGAAATAAACACCATATATAAGATTTATTTCTTCAAGTGTAACATTTTTTTTCTCTATATCCATCTTCTTCTTCATTTCTTCTGCAGTTAATCTTGAATCTTCCTTTTTTAATTCAACAATTCTTGCAATAATATCAGCAGTAACTGCTTTCTTTGAGTTGAACATCCTAGCATTTTGAAATGCTATTAAATCTGCAGCAATTTTATCATTTTGTATTTTAGCAGACAACGCATTTGTTTCTGCTTTATCAAGTTTATTTTCCAATTCTTCAATTTTCGCTAAAAGAAAATCAGGATCTCTTTTTTTCATAAACGACTTAGGATCATTCAGAGCTTCAGATATTTTTGCAAGTAGAGGCTCTTCTTCAATATATGCTCCGCGCATTTTGATTATGGTATTTTTCTTTATAAGTCTGAAATCATACCTTTGAGATCCTTCTTCATGACTAAAAACCATACCTCCCGGGATAAAAGGGAGAAGATTTTCGTTTTTATATTCAATTTTTGAAGGATAAACTGCAAATTGCAATCCTTCCGGTGTAATATAAAATTTCATTTCATTCCAGAGAATAAATTTCCAACCTTTAGCTATTCTTATAAACTGTGCGATTTCTGATGCAATCTGAGCATCAACTTTATGTTCATTTTCAATAATATATATTTTTGAATCAGAATCTGTCAAATAAACTGAATCCTCATCAGATTCTTCATTCTTTTCTGCAGAAGTCAATGATATGGTACTCCAATCAAAAGAATAGGCTTCTGCAGAAATAACAAGTGATAATATAAATATTAATTTCTTCATTTTGATTCCTCTTTCTCAGCCGTTATTTTCTTCAGCATAATTTTATCAAATGGCTGCATTTTAAGACCAGTCTCTGATTTAACTAATTCAGCAACAGTGATACCATAGCTTCTTTTAAATCTAATGGTAGCAATAAATTCATCATCCTGTCTGAAAACATATCCTAGATCTCCTGTGTTGACTATATGAACCTTATTCATATAAACTCCAATCAAAGAAGAATCTCTTGGATCTAGAATATAGCCGCTTTCTTTTTCATCTTTTATCATGAAAGAAAAAGCATAATCATAAAAACGCAACTGCTGATTTTTCTTTCTTAACGAATTAACAAGACCAACAGTAATCCCGTCATATGTGTTAACTATATCCTTAAACTTAGAGGAAACTTGAATCACGGTTTTTCCAGGAGAGTTGATATAAGGAATTTTTTCCATTCTATCATTTAACTTGTAAGAATCATTAACATTTACCTGCAATCTGTTAATTCTTTCTTCTGTTGAAGCTTTTTCTTTTATAATATCATTTTCGATTCCATTTAATGGAGAAACTTTTGAAGCCCCTTTTACCGGTTTCTCCAATATTTTTTTTAGCTCAGTCTCAGCAAAAATCGGATTATATTTTTTTATTAAATACTCTATTTCTTCCTTTGTTTCGTCACTCATTTGATCTATTCTGGCTTCATACGTTCCGGATAATTTTTTCCTTTCTAAAGAAGTAAGTTTTGATTCTCCTTCCAATAAACTTATATTTTTACCTGAACTTTTCTCAAGTTCAGCTTCTTTATCTCTTAATTCTTTTTGTATTTTATAAATTTCTCTGTTTTTTGCTGTCATACGCGGAGCGTATTTAGTTTTTGTTTTTCTGATTTTTAAATTATTCTCAGAATTCAATTGATCAATTTGAGCTTTTTTCTCTTCATCAGAAATATCTCTAGACTGAATTATATTTTTTAATTCTTCAAAATCTCTCTTGAGCCGTTCAAGTTCTCTGGAATATTCAATTTCCAGGTTAGCCAGCTCTTTTCTAGCAATTTGCAGTTCTCCTTCCTGTTTCTGTGATGAATCAATCATTTCTTTTAATTTCAAATCCTGAAAGGAAGAAATATCAACTTTTTGATTTTTTCCTCTTTCCTGAACAAAAAAAGTAATCGTCAATGCAACCGAGATAATTATAAATAAAAAAAGTACAACCAAACCAAGAAATTTTAGATTCTTGTTTCTTTTAGTTTTCTTGAATTCTTCTTCCAAAGAATATAATTCCGGCTTTCCGTCAGGATCAGAAAAATCGCCCGGAAGGAAAACAGATTTCGTTTTTTCAAGAAGATATTTTACTTCGTTTTCATTTCCCATATTCCGTTCCAGTTCCTTGGAGGTTTATTATTTTTTATACGCTCTATAAATGTATCAGCAACAGAAAGACCGCATTTTTTAAACAAAGGTAAAGCCTTAGACCAATCACCCTCATAATATAAAACAAGACCTGCATCAAAAATCTTAATCTGCTTCTCAAGAATCTTATTCATATAAGCAGGAGGAATAGGCCAAAATACTTTCTTTCCTTCTGTTTTTCCTTTCACCTGAACAGTGTCTATCTCAACAAAAGTAAATTCGTTATTTAAAACATTCTTCTCTATATCATCACGAATATAATCTGAACATATCACCGGCACTTTATATACTCTGGTTAAGCCTTCAAGCCGTGATGCGGAATTAACATTGTCTCCAATTACAGTATTTGTCATTCGAACATATGAGCCGATATTTCCATAGAAAACTTCTCCGCCGTCAATTCCTACGCCAATTTCAAGAAGAACCGCCTTATATACTCTCTCCTCATCTGGAGTTAGTTTTCCCTTTTTTCTCATTAATTCTTTTTTCTTTTTACTCATTTGCTGACGAAGAGATTCGGCAACAGCTTGAAGTTCATAAGCAGTCATTACAGCAGAAAAAGATTTATTTTCCACCGAGGTATCTTCCATTGTCCCAAACATTGCAAGAATAGCATCACCGATAATTGAACCTATTGCCCCATTATATCTAACAATTTCTCTTATTGCCCTGTCATAATGCATATTGATAAGTTTAATAATATCAGTACCGAGAGTTTCTGTGATAAAAGTAAAACTCTTTATATCAGAAAACAAAATTGCCAGTTCTTTCTTAGAACCTTCTAATCGAATTTCCTTATCTCTGTAAGCTTGAATAGCTACATCCTGATTTGCAAATTTTTTAAAAATTCTAAGAAGTGTATCTATCGAACTTGAAAGAGAGTTAAAAGACATCCCTAAATATGTAATATCATCATTAGGTGCTTTTCCCATTGGGATTAAATCAAGCTTCTGAGTTTTAACCATTTCCATTATTGAATCAGTTATAACTTTTACATAACGAAGAATATATCTTACTGCATAAATTCCGGCTATCGTACAAACTAATGATATAAGAATTATAAGTGCACTTATTAAAATAAAATTCCATCTTGCTTCTTTTGAAAATTCACTGTATTCTTCTGCTAGAAAAAAATACATGTTCCATTTATCACTGAATTTAAATACACCGAAATATTCTTTACCTTGATGTTTAAGAGTATAAAATCCCTGACCATTTAAGCTTTTTGATTCGGAAAGAAGCTTTTCTATATCTGAAGAAGATAGTTTATCTAAATTGAACTGTGAATGGGAAAACTTCATTTGAATTTCCCCTTCCGAAGAAATTCCTAAAAAAATAGATTCCTTTCTATCTTTAAGATCATTAAGAATCTTGTCCTTTATATTCTGCTTAGAAGCTTCAACGTCATTATTTAATTGAGATATTTCATACTGAGTTGAGGCAAAACCGTAAAATTCTTTTAAATCTTTTGCTAAAAGCTCTTTAGCAAGTTTCATCTGCTGTTCCATACCGAACATCAGATTAATATAATTAGTCGCAAAGTTAGAAACTATCAAAAACAGGGTAAAAACAACTGTAATCTTATATCTAACAGGAATTACCCGAGTATCATTAACTTTAGTGAAAAAGAAACCCTTTTTCGTCATAACTTAGCTTCCATATTATTATTTTTGATCATTATGCACTAGAATATTAAACTTGCAATTATTATTTTTTAAATTTACTTTATTTTTTATTCTATTTTACGAATTTTATTGACAAAAAAACACCATAGGTTTCTATGGTAATTGCTTGGTGGTTAAAGAGAGAGGGTCACACCTGTTCCCATTCCGAACACAGAAGTTAAGCTTCTCATCGCCAATGGTACTGCATGGAACACTGTGCGGGAGAGTAGGACGTTGCCAGGCTCGGAATTATACATTCAAAAAAACCTCTTCTTTCTGAAGAGGTTTTTTTATTTCCGCGGGGTTTTATGATACCTGTTAAAAGACTTTCCGATCTTACAAAAGCTGATAAATCCGGATTATATTTCCGTTTCGGCGATGATTTCAGTAAGATAATGACTGATACAGTTATTCCGATTGTTAATGATGTAAAAAATCATGGAAATTCTGCAGTTGTTGACTATACCGAAAAATTTGATAAATTCAGAATTGATTCTGTTCTTGCCGATAAAACAGAAATAGAAAAAGGTTACTCTAATACTTCCAAGGAAGTCATCATTGCTCTTGAAAAAGCAGCTGATAATATCCGTGAATTTCATTCAAAGCAGATTAAAAATGATTTTTCTTACAGCCGATCTGACGGATCTCTTCTTGGCGTTAAATACCACCCTATCGATAGCGCTGCCGTTTACGTTCCAGGGGGAAAAGCGGCATATCCTTCTTCTGTTCTTATGGGTATAATTCCAGCACAGATAGCAGGTGTTTCAGATATTACTTTAATCTCACCTCCAAGAAACGAAGGAAAAATAGCTGATCCTGTTTGTGCAGCATGCAAAATTCTAGGGATAACAAACATAATAAAAGCAGGAGGCGCTCAGGGAATCGCCGCAGCTGCTTTTGGAACAGAAACTGTTCCAAAGTCAGAGATTATAGTAGGTCCTGGTAATGTCTTTGTAACTGCAGCCAAAAGTTATCTATTCAGTTTAGGTGTAATTCAAATAGACTCCCTTGCCGGTGTAAGTGAAGTTCTAGTAATAGCAGATGAAAGTGCAAATCCTAAATGGACAGCTTGGGATTTGCTGGCACAAGCAGAGCACGAAGAAAATGCTAAATCTATTCTAATAACTACTTCTGAAATATTTGCAAATGATGTCATTTCTTTTATCAAAGAAGATATTGATAGCGGCAGAGGCAGAAGCAGAATAAAACATGAATCGATAAAAAATCATGCATTAATTCTATTATCTGATAGTATTGAAGAAGCTATCAATTTTTCAAACAAATATGCTCCTGAACATCTTCAAATTATGGTTAATAATCCAAATTTTTATTTAGAAAAAATAAAAAATGCAGGGTCAGTTTTCCTTGGTTCATATTCACCTGTTCCAATTGGTGATTATTTTTCAGGAACAAACCATATTCTTCCGGTTGGAGGCGCAGCCAGATTTTCTTCCGGATTATCAGTTGATTCTTTTATGAGAAGAATGACATTTCAAAACATTTCTGAAGAGGGTCTCAGAAAGTCAAAAGATTTTGTTCTTTCAATTTCAGAAGTTGAAGGTTTTGATGACAAACACGGTGGAGCTGTTAATATTAGATTTGAAAATTAGCAGATAAAAAAAAGCCGCGCATTTGCACGGCTTTTTTTTATCTTGGGCATATTTCTGTTTCTGAGAAAAAGTAAGATATTTCCTGATTAGCTGTTTCCGGAGCATCAGACCCATGAACAGCATTTTCTGTAAAACCATCCGCAAAATCCGCTCTTATTGTTCCTGGCGCAGCATTCGCCGGATTAGTTGCACCCATTATTTCTCTGTTCTTCAATATTGCATTTTCACCTTCAAGAACCTGAACAACTACCGGACCGGATATCATAAAAGAAACTAAGTCTTCAAAAAACGGTTTTCCTTTATGAACAGAATAAAAACCTTCAGCTTCCTTTCTTGACATATGAATCATTCTTGAAGCGATTACTTTAAG
>JAKPJF010000186.1 GCA_029554345.1 Spirochaetota bacterium
GATTTTCCCGAACCGGATACGCCGGTAAAAACCACAAGATTATTACGAGGAATAGTTAAATCAATATTTTTCAGATTATGTTCCTGCGCACCTTTTATAATAATAGCTGTCTTCAAATTTCACCTCATCGTTAGCCAAATCTTTTTGTGTCTGACTAATTGTCAAATGAAAATCGGAAGAACGAGGTCCTCATCGGTCCCTGGAAATTCTTTTTGGGTTGGCAAGGACAGCAACCATCAGAACGAAAAAATTGAAAAATAAAACATCATTGAATCATAATACTTAATCGCTTGTTATATAGTAGATTAAGTAACGACTCCGTAACACTTCCGTAACACTTCCGTAGTTCCGTTACGGGGTTGTTACGGAAGTGTTACTTTGTTATAAGAAGTAAAAGAGAACAGGGATTGTGCTATGCCTATAATAGGTTTCTCCTTTTCACTATTTCACTTTTCCCCTTTTTCCGCTATAGCTATCAAATAAAGAAAGAACTTGACTAATACTTTATTTATTGATTTTAGGAATTGAAAGATTTTATATTGGAGAAATAGATGAGTAGCACCCCTCGTGGTGAACGCTTGAATATTGCTATAATCGGAAAAAGAAATGCCGGTAAAAGCAGTTTGATAAATGCCCTGGTGGGTCAGGATATTGCCATTGTATCCGCTGTTCCAGGCACAACAACAGACCCTGTTGATAAGCGTTATGAGCTCTTGCCTTTGGGTCCCGTAACTTTTTTTGACACTGCCGGAGTGGATGATACCGGTGAATTAGGTGAAAAAAGGATTAAGGCAACCCAAAAAATACTCTATCGTGCAGATATCGCTATTTTTGTTTCTGACGGCAATGCCTTCAATCATGCCGAACTGAAAATGATAGAAAAGATCAGGGAAATGGAACTGCCAATGCTTATTGTATTTAACAAAAAAGATATAATACCGGTATGCCAGGAAAATATTGCCTTCTGCCAAAATAATTCCCTGCCGTATATTAGCGTTTCTTCCGTTACCAAAGAGGGTATAGATGAATGTAAAGAGAAGCTTATTCAGCTCTCTCCCAAGTATTTGAAAGAAAACAGAATTATTGCCGGAGACCTTGTAGAACCTAAAAACAGTGTTATTTTAGTAACTCCGATTGATACTTCTGCTCCTAAAGGACGCCTTATTTTACCGCAGGTTCAGACCTTGCGTGATTTGCTTGACCGGAACTGTCTCGTTACAGTTGTTCGGGAAACAGAGCTAAAATCCGCATTGGAAAAGACAAAAGAACCCCCTTCTCTGATAATAACCGATTCCCAGGTAATAGAAATGGTGGCAAAAATTGTTCCTGAAGAAATTCCTTTAACTACTTTCTCTATCCTTTTTGCCCGCTATAAAGGTGAACTGGATATCCTTCTGGAAGGCATAAACCGCCTTAAAACACTGCAAGATGGAGATAAAATTTTGATAGCTGAGGCCTGTTCACATCATATTCAAAAAGATGATATCGGCAGGGTTAAAATCCCGAACTGGATGCAAAAATTCAGTCAAAA
>JAKPJF010000189.1 GCA_029554345.1 Spirochaetota bacterium
TACGAACATCTCGCGGATAGTCGGAACGATCCCGACAAACGAGACGCTTCGATATGCGACACGACGTCGCAATAAAAGCGTCTCGCAAGTTTCCGCCTCCGTGCGGAAAGTAAAATTTTATTTGACTTCTTGGGTTAATCATTATATAATTGTTCGTTAGCTGAGGTTTTATGAGCAAATCCCGCCGTGTTATTATTTCGTTATTTCTTTCAATTTTATCATTTCTGTTTTTTTACAGAAATATTGATTCGTTTTATCTTAATCCGTTGAAAACCGAATTTTCCCAAGTAAATCCGTCTGTGGCGGTCGCAGATTCTTTCAATAACCTTTACATCATCGATAATTCTCAGAGGCGTTTTTTTAAGTGTTCTGAAGACGGTATTCTACATTTTTCCGTGCAAGGCGGATTGAAGGAACCTGATCATTTTTTTTATGCTGAAGATATTGCTGTGGATGATGAGGGATTTGTTTTTATTCTAAACCGTGTAACTGATAACGGCGGTTTTTTTACTGAGAAAGAAGAAGTTCTGTGTTATGACCCGTCAGGTAAATTTCACAGCGTTATTTTTTCAAAGACTCACGCGGAAAAGAAACAGATTTTAGTTCAGAAAGGACAGCTTTCGCGGCTTGAATTCAAATCGGGCAAGCTTTCGTGGTTTGATATTTCCGAAAATAAAATTGACTACTATGTATATGAAAAAAATGGGAATCCGCATGTTGAAAAATCTTTTGATTATCCTCTAGCCGCTACATACATTGCTGATATTTCGATGCGCGGCGGAAATATTTATTTTACAAGTAAAAACGGAAAACTTTATAAGAATATTTCTACTGTTCTTTATTCTCCGGAGAAAAGCAAAGAGCTTTCTGTTCCATGGTCAATTTCATCGGATGAGGACGGAAGTGTCTTCGTTTCGGATCTCGCTAAACCCCGGATTCTCAAAGTTAATAACAGTTCTGTTTCAGAAATATTAAATGCTTCCATCCTTGAAAAGAATAATATTGATTCAGATGGTCTTGTTTTTTACAGGATAAACAAATCAGCAGATAAGCTTATTCTTTCTTCAGGATCTTCAATATATGTTTACTCTGCAGAAGATTTTAAAATACATTCGATTGATTCTGTTAGATATTCATTCAAATCACTTGTTTTCCGGTTTGTTCTATATGCGGTTTTAATAGTATTTTTAATCTCTGTTTTTAATATTTTGTCATTTTTGTATAGAGAAGTTTTTCATTCCAAGATTCCTTCGATGGTTTCGAGAAGTATTGTTCTGATTTTCGCGATAGGTGTTTCAACTTTTCTCGTCACCATGTTCATTCTAAAAAATTTTTCGGAACGTTATACTCGTACAATTACAGAACGCAGTTCACAGATGGTTCAGCTCATTCCGAAGGCTATTGACGGAGATCTTATCTCGAAAATTGATACCCAGGAAAAATTCATGAATGAAGATTACCGGAAGATACGTTCTTCTCTGGTATCTCTTTTTAATAATAATAAAGACCCGTGGAATGACCGCTATTATTACGCGGTCTACCGTGTTATGAATGATTCTTTATACGGATTCATGTATCTCAATGACGGTATCAGTACTTTTCATCCATTTGATTATTTTACCGATCCGGAAAGCTCATACAGAAAAGCGTATTCCGGAGAAATTATTTCAGAGACAGATACAGATTCCTGGGGAAGCTGGATATATGCTCTTGGTCCGATAAAGAATTCAAAGGGTGAGGTTGTTGCGATTCTTGAAGTAGGAACCGACCTTTACAGTTTTGACCGCGAAAATATGATGCTTGTAAAGAAAGTTGTCATCGATGTTGTAACTCTGCTTGTTGTTTTCATTCTTCTATTGATTGAGTTCACTTATCTCGGTCAGCTTTCCGCCAAAAGAAGTCTTCTGAAGAAATCTGACAAAAACTATTCGGATGCTTTTTTTTCGCGGCCTGTTTTCTTTATGTATTCTTTCGGCATATCCATGTCTTTTGCTTTCATTCCTCTTTTAATGAAAAAAATATATCAGCCGTTTTTAGGTATGCCGCAGGACGTTGTTATCGCTCTTGCATTCAGTGTTGAAGCCTTGTTTTTCGCAATCTTTCTTTTTGCCGGCGGAATTATTGTAGAAAAGATAAATTGGCGCAATCTGAAATATATCGGTATCGCTCTTTCAATGACTGGCCTTTTCATTTGCGGTTTTACTTCAGATATGTTTATTTTTCTGACTGCCCGCGGCATCGTCGGCGCCGGCAGCGGTCTCATACTCATTGCGTGCAGAAGCTTTATAAATTCAGAATCTGACGGAGAAAAGCGTTCGGTTGCGTATTCTCATTTTTATTCGGGCGGTATTGCCGGAGTTAACGCAGGAGCTGTTTTCGGAGCATTTTTTGCAGACCAGTTCGGTTTTTCTTTTGCATTTTATCTTGCTGTATCAATTCTTTTAATTACTTTGCTGATCTCGTATAATATTTTTAAGAATATGAAGATCGTTTCTTTGCCGTCTTCGGAAGAACATTTACTTCGTTCAGTTGTGAGATTTATTTCAAACAGAAAAGTAATGTTTTATCTGATTCTTGCCGTTCTTCCGACTTATGCAGCGGGAATGTTTCTTTCATACTATGTTCCTCTATTCAGCGAATCTCACGGACTTTCCGTTACAGATACGGGAAGACTTATTATATTGAACGGTCTTTTTATAATTTATCTCGGACCTCTTCTCACGCGTTTTTTTAAGCGGAGAATGAGCGACAGAAATGCATTGATTCTCGGTTCGTTCGGATGGGCTGTTTCACTTGTTATTTATGCTGCAACAGGAAGCATTGGAGGCGTAGTTGCCGCACTCGTTCTTATGGGAATTGTTGAAGGATTTTGCGTTTCCGCGCAGAATGATTATTTTATGAATCTACCTATCGTAAAAAAAATCGGTTCGGACAGATCAGTTTCCTACATGGAACTGGCGAGCCGCGGTGCCGAAATGTGTGCTCCCGTTATTTTTGCTTATGTTCTGACAATAGGCGCACGGAGCGGTATCGCTCTTTTCGCCGTAGGCGTAATATTTATGACAATTGTTTTTATGCTGTCAAGCCGTGAATCATCTATCACAAAAAGAAAAGGACGTGCTTGATGTCTAAATTTTCTAAAACAATCATTATTCTTTTTATTATGATTTTTTCCGCATTAAGTGCAGTCGGTATTGCGTTATGGAGAAGTGATGTTTTTTCAAATTCGTTCAGCGCAGAGCTTCCTTTTGAATATCCTCTATTTTCTGCATCAGACGGAAACGGATATGTTTATATTATCGACAGTTCACAGCGCAGAATATTAAAAACATCAATGGACGGCAAAATACTTCTTCTCGTCGAAGGAGGAAAAAAAGAAAAGAATTCATTCTATAACGCATCAGAGTTATGTCCTCTGTCCGACGGAT
Organism: Spirochaetota bacterium; assembly: GCA_029554345.1. GTDB lineage: Bacteria > Spirochaetota > UBA4802 > UBA4802 > JAFGJZ01 > JAKJGA01. Next base: position 3,429 of record JAKPJF010000189.1, read on the forward strand.
CATTTTATATTATAAATGTGATTCCTGATTCCGGTGGTTTTTTTACAGAATCCGAGGAAATTCAGAAATATTCAGCGGATGGAAAATTTCAGAAAACGGTTTTCAGAAGAGAGTATTCTTCAGGCGAAAAGAAATCATATCTTGTTCAAAGAGGTTCGCTTCAGAAACTCTCTGGCGACAGCAATGCAATACGCTGGTACGAAGTTGATGAAGAAGGAATCATTGAATATTATTCATCGGGAACTTC
>JAKPJF010000194.1 GCA_029554345.1 Spirochaetota bacterium
ATTTGTTAATTCAAAAAAAATACTGAATATAGAAAGGCTGAAAATAATCAAAATACCAATATTTTTTTTATTCAAAATTACTCCCTTAAAAGATTCTTTTAAAACAAAAAATAATTTTTTTATCTATCTGAGGTATTTACGCGGATTTACCGTATTGCCGTTTCTGATGATTTCAAAATGCAGATGTGGACCGGAAGAAAGCCCGGAATTTCCGCTCTGGGCTATTCCCTGACCCTGTTTAACATACTGGCCGCGTCTTACATATATTCTGGAAAGATGTCCGTACAGAGTTTTATGCCCGCCCGGATGCGCGATGACAACCGCATTTCCATAGCCGCCCATCCAGCCTGCGTATGTAACTTTACCGTATTTTGACGCTCTCACCGGAGCAAATACAACACCTATATCAATTCCGCTGTGAAAATGTCTTCCGCCGCGTATCGGATGTATCCGCCAGCCGAAACTGCTGGTTATGCGGCGGCTCGAAACCGGCCACATGAATGCTGCAATAATATTCTGGGGTTTGGCATCCGGAATAAAGATCTCAGTGCCGGTTGTAAGAACTGTTGTATAAGTCAGATTATTTTCAGCAGCAATTTTATCCGCATTAACTTTGTAATTTGAAGCGATTCGCTGAATGGTATCGCCTTTTTTTATTTTATATACTATTCCGTCTTTATTCGGAATATTCAGCACCTGTCCGACATGTATAATGTCATAAGACGGAAGTTTATTTGATCCGCAGATAGTATCAACAGACACACCGTATTCTTTCGCTATCTCGCCGAGAGTATCTCCGTCTTTTACCTTATATTGGGATATTTTCAAAGATGAAGAGTCTTCAGGATCGGAATAATTCGTATCTTCAGAATAAACTATGGAATCTTTTAATTTTTCGTCTTCTTCCTGAACAATATGAGTATCACCTCTTGACATGTATACGATTGACGCGGCAAGAGAAGCCATTGACATAAAAAAGACTCCGGCTGCTACAGCCAAAGTCTTTCGCCAGTGAAAAACAAACGGTGAACTAATACGTTTTACTTTAACATTTCTCGCAGTATAGATAACGAGGATTAAATTATCCTCGAAGCGGGAAAATGAAATCTTTCGTAAGCCGAATAATTTAATCTGAAATTCTTTCATTTTGTTAACGATACTTTTTTATTATCGTCAGAAAGTCCAGAACTATTTATTTTCCTTGGTAGTAACCCCGGAATAATTATCCTCGATAAATTTTTCAACATCGCGCTTGTGAGCGCCTGTAATACAGGTATTTCCCTTAAAAACAACGCCTTTCATAATATTTATGCTCGGAGCATAAATATCTCCAAGAACCTTTGCAGTTTCAAGAAGACGGACTTCTTCGCGTGCAGTAATATTTCCGACGACAACACCGGCAACAACCACTGATCTCGCCTCAATATTTGTCTTAACTTTCCCTGATTCGCCGACAACCAGCTCGTCATCAGTCTTAATCTCACCCTCAAATTTTCCGTCGATTTTAAGAGAACCGCTTATGTAAAACTTGCCCTCAAAAACCGAGCCTTCGCCGATTGTGCTGTTGAGAAGATCATTTCTTGCCATAAAATTCCTCAATATAAATAGAGTATTGAATCATCCGGCTTTTCAATCCGTCCGATCGAGATATAACCGACTTCCCTTGAAGCGAAAATCAATTTAATTATTCTCTCTATATCACTGCCCTTTACTTTGTCAATAAAATGACAAACTTCTTCAAAAGAATACTTCCGTCCGAAAGTCATCTCTTCAAGAGCATTGTGCCCCATTTTGACTTCGACGCTTTCCATGCTTAGAGCCAGACTTCCCTTCAAATAGCTCTTTGCATCCGCAAGTTCATCTTCACTAATGCCTTTTTCGCTCAAAAGGCGGCATTCATCAAGAATCAATGATTTGGCTTTTTCAAATTTTTCCGGAGAAGCGCTGCAGTAAACCCCGAAAAGACCGTTATCCGAATATGAACTGTGGAAACTGAAAACAGAATAACACAATCCTTCTCGTTCTCGGATATTCTGAAAAAGTCTGCTCGAAGAACTGCCGCCGAAGATGGTACTTAAAAGGAATAGAGAATAACGGTCTTCATGAGTCTTCGGCAAACCGTCAAAACCCAGCGCGAAATGAACCTGTTCTATTTCGCGTTCAATATGCTTTCTGTATATTCTGCCATAAGAAAAATTCTGCTTTATTAATACTGAAGAGCCT
>JAKPJF010000195.1 GCA_029554345.1 Spirochaetota bacterium
GTCGTATCGTAAATAGTTATTTTCTTTTTATCCATTAATCCTCTTTCTTTCTTTTCAGACTTATATTTTTTTAATGCAAGTGTTTTTTCTTTATGAACTATGAGTCCGATTAAAAGAAAAAATTCAATCTGATTGAATAAATCAGAAATGTTATATTTAATAATAGCTCATGTGATTACTAAAGTAAGAAAAGAGGATATTTTGGCGATAAAAAAAAGAATTAAACAGGAGGAACAAAATAGAAAAAGAGTTCCTCCTGTTAGGTTAGCTATTTGCTGATGCGTTGAAGAATTCGTCCTTGTTTAGGTGTTCTTAGAATTTCTTTGTAATTCTCAGCTACAAATGAATAAAATTTATCATAGCAGACTTTGTGAATATTTTCTCTTTTTCCATCTTTTGGTTCCCAATCAGTAGAATCAAAATTATAAGTATAATCTATAAGGTAATCAGGCGGATTGGCTGTAAATTCCGACAGAAAACGAGACCACATTGCTTCAGTTCCCTTATATTTTTGATCTTTCCAGAGACGGGATCTATCAAGAAATTCACTCGGCGAGAAGAAAGAATTTTTAGATCTTTTTCTTTTTGTTTCATAGTATATTTCATATCCAGTGTCCCAAACAAATATTGTTTTATCGGCTGGAACAGTATTCATTATAGCTTCACGCAGTTCTGCACGATCGGCAAAAAATCCTATGTGATGCGGATGACGCCAGGCATTTATATTTACTAGCAAAGTACTTATCATTAAAACAATTAACGATACTGAAATAAGCGCTTTTTTCAGATTTCCTTTGGATATTTCAAAAACGAATACCACTACAAAAAACAATCCCGGTATCATATATAGATTATATCTTGAGACTGGTTTGTTCATTATCAGTTTTGAAAGGATTGCCGTTATGAAGGCGGCAGCTATGAAGGCAAAATGTTCCGGTTTGAGAATTTTGCGGTTTCTGACAGCTTTAACAAAGGCGTATATGGAAATTGCGAATACAGGTAAAATGGCCCAGGATTTGAAAACTCCCAAGAACAAATGTCCGATCCTAACATACCATGGTTTGTAAGTTCCGTAGATGGATCCCCATATAATATTCCAAAAGTACCAATCGGAAAGCGCATTACGAAGATAAAAATATATAGCCATTCCAATGATTGGAATCATAAATCCTGAAAATGCTATAACAGAATCTCTAAGGATTTTTTTAATATCTCGACCGTTAATTGCGATAGAAATGAATGGAACCATTAAAGCATAAAAGACAACATTTGTGCTTATCATTGTTGCGCAAGAAACAAAAAAACCGAAAAAAAGCCATGATGTTGCGCTTGGCTTGAACTGGTCTTTAATTATAAAATAGAATGCAGCAAACATCGGAAGCATGAAAGTCAGCGGAATATTGTTCGGCCAGAAACCCGAATCTGATGAGGTTAATATTACAAAAAATACACTGTAAAAAATTCCTTTTTTGAAACCGTAAAGTTTTTCACAGCTTAAATATACGATGAATGCGGTAAATAAGTGTATTGCATTGCCGCATGCTCTTGCGGCAAAATAAAAATTGTCATAGCCGAATATTTTAGCTATCCAGTAAAACTCAAGGTAACCGAACGGCGGATGACTGCAACCGAAATCCTTGTAAAGAACTCCTCCGTCAAGCATGGTTCGGGCAAATTCCATATAGTAATAGAGATCCGCTCTCCAGATTGTCGAAGCAAATAAGTAAGTAAATTTGAAAATTGCAATGGAAAGGAATAATATTCCGAAAGCTGTAAGGTATTGCCTGATTTTCATTTTATCTCCTGATATTTTGAAGTTTATTTTTTACAGTTGAAAAAATCTTTAATACATGACGTTATTCTAACAACGTCTTTTTCTTCAAGCGCATAGAAAAAAGGAAATCGTAAAAGCCGCTCGCTTTCTTTTGTCGTGAATTTATCTTCTCCGTGCATCATGCCGCATCTAAGACCCTCTTCGGATGAGTGCAGCGGAAGATAATGAAAAACACTGTATATCTCAAGTTTCTTCAGGTATGTGATTATATCACTTCTCTGCGGTTCATTTTTCGTTTTAATGTAAAACATGTGAGCATTATGAATGCAACCTTCAGGTATTTTTCCTAATTCAATTGTTCCTTCATCAGCAAGAGACTGAAGTTCGCGTTTGTATGTTGCCCAGAGCTTAAGGCGTTTTGCAGTAATATTTTTTGATTCTATAAGCTGAGGATATAGAAACGCAGCATTAAGTTCTGACGGAAGATATGAAGATCCGATATCAACCCATCCGTATTTGTTTATTTCTCCGCGGAAAAACTGGGAACGGTTTGTACCTTTTTCGCGGATAATTTCCGCGCGTTTTACATATTGAGAATCATTTACTAAAAGCGCTCCGCCTTCACCGCATTGAATATTTTTTGTTTCATGAAAGCTGATAGTTCCGAATTGTCCGATAGTTCCGAGCTTTCTGCCTTTATATTCGCTGAGCAATGCCTGGGCTGCGTCTTCAACAACAGGTATTCCATATTTGGCGGATATCGCCATGATCTTATCCATTTCGCAGGAAACTCCGGCGTAATGAACAACAACTATAGCTTTTGTTTTATCAGTAATTGCTGACTCAATTAAATTCTCGTCAATATTCATAGTGTCGGGGCGGATATCGATAAAAATAAGTTTTGCACCCCGGATTGAAAAAGCACTAGCTGTGGAAGTGAAAGTAAAAGATGGAAGAATAACTTCATCACCCTGTTTTATATCAAGAAGAAGAGCCGACATTTCAAGAGCATGGGTGCATGAGGTTGTCAGAAAAGCTTTTTTGCAATCAAGCTCAGATTCAAGCCATTTTGAACATAATTTTGTAAAATCTCCGTCTCCGGAAAATTTCCCTATTTTAATAGCCTGATGGATAGATTCTTCTTCCTTACCGGTTAAAACTGGTATGTTAAAAGGTATTTTATTCATATTTTGCTCCGGTAGAATCATTTGCAGAAGCGTTCTCATTTGAAAACACAAATTTTTTAAGCATAAAGTAAAGAAATAAAGGGCAGATAGTTAATGCAAGAGCCTGTGCAAGATATGCGTTAATGTCGAAGAATTTCATCGTTGTTTTAACAAGCCCGTAGTTCAAAAGATAAGCGATTATATATACAGCAATAAAAGAAATAAAACGCTTGGTTTTGTAACCGTTAAAAACAAGTTTTGAATAGGATAAATAATTAAAAAAAGCGCCGATTCCATAATCAATTACAAGAGATAATGCCTCGTGTCCGGAAATCCAAAAAGCAGCGGCAAATATTATATAACCGACCAGAGTGTTTAATCCTCCGGTCAAAAGAAAACGTATAAATTCTGCATTCAGAAAATGTTTTATAAATTGCATTAATTTAGTTATGGCTGATTTCATTTCCGGTTAATGGTTTCTTTTATGACAAACGAGGGTTTATGATTAATGCTTAGAAAAATTCTTCCGATATATTCTCCAATAAGACCTAGTGACATCAGAATAAGTCCTCCTAGAAAAAGTATTAGAACTATCAATGAAGTCCATCCTGCTACTTTTTCGCCCTGGAAAAAATAGCACCAGATTCGGTATAGTCCAAATAAGAAACCTGCAACAGAAGTAATAAAACCTGTATATGATGATAATCTCAGCGGCTGAATTGAGAAACCTGTAAGAAGTTTTAAGAAAACACGGATTGATCTGATAAGATTGTAGTTTCCGCGTCCGCTGAATCTTGTATTGTGCTTCGCCGGAATCTGAGTGATATTCGCGGTTACCTGAAAGATAAGACCGTCAACATAGGGATAGATTCCATTGTAATTCAGAATGGATTCTGTTACTTCTTTTCGTATAATTTTGAAAGGAGAAAGATATATTCCTCGTGGTTTCGCTATGACATATTCAGCTATTTTACCATTAAACCAGCTTCCTAAATTTTTCCAGAAAGCTTGATGTTTTTCTTCAAAATTTGCGTAACAAACATCATATCCTTTTTCTACCGTTTCAAGTAAACGGGGAATATCTGATGGAGAATGCTGCAGGTCATCATCCATTATAACAATATAATTACCTTTTGCGAAAGAAAGACCTGCCATGATAGCATTATCTTGTCCGGAATTTTTACGTAGGTTTATTCCGCATATGTTCTTATTTTTTTTTGCGGCAATCAGAATTTGATTCCAGCTATTGTCCGGGCTGCAGTCATTGACAAGAATTATTTCATGAGAAAGAGACTTAAGTGCAGACTTAAGACATAAAACCAGTTTTTCTATGCAGTTTTCACTGTTATAAACTGGGATGACTATGCTAAGTAATGGATTTGTTTTTTTCATAATTACGCTCAAACCTGAATGAGATTAAGTTTTACAGTTAAATGATGCAATACTTAATTGAGAAAGAAGGTTAAATTTGATGTAAGTTTGAAGTCAACAAAATTAATGAAAGATTTTTCAAGAAAGAAAGTGATACATGAAGGAAAAAGCTCCTTCCGGAGGAAAGAGCTTTTGTATTTTTTAACTGGTTTTCAGTTTGTCTTTGATTGATAAATCCAGTCCGGCTGAAACTCCGAGAATGCCCTGCGGGCAGGCCGGAATACATTTCATGCACATCATACATTCAGTGGATTTTACTCTTTCTCCATTCTTAATATATTGTGAAATCATAATTCCTGAAGGACATGCCTTAATACAGGCTCCGCAATCCGTACATTTGCCGGAATCGCCTTTTATTTTTAAAATGGAAATTCTGGAAAAATTTTTCAAGAAAATTGATGCAGGACAGATGTATTTGCAAAAAGCCCTGTTATCTTTTAGTATTACTGCAAGTACGATTCCGGCTAGATAGTAAAGAATGTTGCCGGCTGCAAACCAATAGACAGCATGAAGACTATTGTTCATTTCGGAGTCCGGATTAGAAGAATGAATCACATATCCAAATCCAAAAAACAGAATCAGAACAGCTGCAAGTGAAATGAAAAAAGACAGATATCTGAAGTGTTTAAATTTTCCTTCTTTCCATGCAATGTTTTCTTTGTAAGGCAGAAAGTCCAGAATGAAAGCTGTCCAGCATCCCCAGGAACACCATGCACGACCCGTAACTAAAGGTCCCAGAATTTTACCTACCATGTAATGAACAACTGCACCGCCGAAGAATCCGCTGACAACACAGAAAAAGAA